>DRJN01000402.1 GCA_011052165.1 Gammaproteobacteria bacterium | reverse complement strand
TTAATCGTTGCATAAGTATTTGCATGTATTTTATCCCCTCACCCCAACCCTCTCCCGGAGGGAGAGGGGGCTATGGTGCAAATACTTATGCAACAATTAATACTAACGTCTAGAAAAAGCTCAATATTTGCGTATAGGAGACAGCTCGGGGAGAGGGGCTTGATTAGATAAGATAGGGTTTTTTATTCACGCCTTCATTCCGGTCTTCTCTCCTTGGGAGAGAAGGGAGAGTTTCGATTTCAGCGAAAGTCGGAATTAATCAACCACCACCCGCAGAGCGGGTGGTATGATGAAAGCCCCCTGGAAGGGGCTATTGGTTACAGTTAAATTGCCTGGCAACCTCATTTTTCGCTTTTTATTCCTGCCGTCTTTTATAGAATTTGTAGGGTGGGCACGAGTTTTGTGCACCACAGGCACCTCCTTCGGTTGCCAATGCAAAGAACCGCGTGGGCACAAAACCCGTGCCCACCCTACCGGTGTTTCAATAATAGCTAACTTGAGTTTGGCTTTGCCACCCACTCATGATGCCTCATAGTAAACCAGCACCTCCTCTGCACGACGGAACGGCAGAACCTGTTTGAGTCTCACCGCCTGAGGCGGGGGGTTACCTATATCGAATTACTGTTCGCATGTCCGTCATTGTGGAGTTGGTGCCCCGGAGACGATTCGAACGTCCGACCTGCCGCTTAGGAGGCGGCTGCTCTATCCTGCTGAGCTACCGGGGCCTATGAGGAAAATGGTGGAGCCGAGGAGGATCGAACTCCCGACCTTCGCATTGCGAACGCGACGCTCTCCCAGCTGAGCTACGGCCCCATATTTAACAACAGGAAAAGTCTGATTAATCTCTTTGGGTTTAATTCTCCGTGGCTTGCCACGAAAAACAGTAGGATGGGTAGAGCGAAGCGAAACCCATCAGTACGTTACAGATTAATACCCCGTCCGATTGCGGCGGGGTGATTTATTTCTGTTCATGGTTCGACAGGGCTCACCACGAACGGTTCGACAAGGCTCTCCTGAGCAAAGTCGAAGGGCTCACCACGAACGGTTCGACAGGACTCTCCTGAGCGAAGTCGAGGGGTTCACCACGAACGGCAGAATTAATCAGATTCCCATAAAACGACCTCTATTTTAGCACCGGCTAAGGCTTGCGGCTATGGGAGACAGAAAGTTACTGTATTTTTTTCAGGCTTTGGCCAGACTGTGGCGTGGTTGGGTGTGGCAGGTTTCGCCGCTAGCCGTGTAGGTGGCGGTCTGTGGGGTCTGGCCTTTCAATATCGCCAGGGCTTTTTCGGTGCGGCGGCGGTTTTTTTCCAGCATAATGCCGTTGATCTGGTTTTGCTTGCGGCATCGGTGGGTCAGGGTTTCGATCTGCTGCCAGAGGGTGGCCGTTTCGCTCCTTGTCCGGGGTGTGCCGCGTTGCAGATAAGCCATAATGCCGTTACGGTCAAAATCAAGTCCCGCTGCCAGTAGCAGAGCGTGACGTTCCTTTTCCAGATCTTCGAGAAGTTCAAACGAGCGATTCTTGTCACTTGCTGCCTGGATGATGGCATCCAGATCATTGTCAACGAGGGCCAGATGTTCGCTTTCCAGCGTACGCACAAGCTGCGTCAGGTGTTCGGTAATATCCTGAAGGATAAGGCTGAGTTCAGCAATAGCCATGATTTCGCTCTGACAGGGTAAATATCACTCAGGAATGCAGTGAGTCTTCGAAGTTGATCATTTTGTGGGCAACGCGGTCTGGGTCAACATTGTATTCGCCATTGCTGATGGCTGATTTTACCTGTTTGACACGATGGTTATCCACCGAAGTTTGAGAGGCGAGGCGGTGTTCGATATCTTTCAGGCGCGCAGCCGTGCTGGTCAGGCTGACCTTATCCGCGCCATCAGATGACATCCTGCGGGTGGTATCGCTGCTCCCTTTGCTATCCGCTTCATCAAGTCGTTGAGACTGGCGGCCCCCGGATTGCTGGAGTCGGGATGAATGGATACTTGTAATGTCATTAGCCATGGTAACTGCTCCTGGATCTATTTGACGGCTTCGCAGCTGGCGGAGTCGGTAGTGACCTATAGATCGCTGTCCGATGTAGCGGCGTGCTGCCCTGAAACTTGATAGTAAATATAAAAAACATGCTTACATACTGACCTTGACCACACCTGTGGCCACGACTACAGCTTGAATTTCGCGGTTGCTGCTATGATTTCTGACCCGGATGAGATCACCTTTGCGGCCATCCATGAGGGCTTCCCCTTCGACGCGGATAGCCAATGTGCCGCTGGAGGCCATAATAGTAACAATATCACCTCGTTTGATCAGTTTTCGCACGTCCAGCATGCCATTAGTCAAAATATCGCCACGGCGCAGGCTGCGTTTCAGGACTTTACCGCGAACCTCGGTTCTGTCTGTAAAATAACCGTTGAAAAGTCGGGAAACATTAAGCCGCCGGGTTGTAAGATCACTGGCGTGCAGAATACTTCCTCGGGACAAGTTCTCTTTCACCACCAGTACCCTTGCGTAGCGAATGATATTGATAGGGACATGGATTGTCCACATTTTGCTGCCCCGGCAACGTACGCCAAGACTGCTGTGCCCAATAAGCCGGGTATTACCGGAGTCAAATATCTCAAGTGGCCGGTCGCATTTATCCAGCCTAAGGCGCTGATCGAGATCTCCGATTTCATAGCCACTGTTTTTGCCCTGTAGCAGATTATTCTTTATATAGTGTTGCATGGTGTGGCGTATGTTCTCAATGGATTCATAATCCCGGGCGCAGGCTTCAACTGAGAATGCCAGTAGCAAAATGATTATCAGGAGGGCTGGCCAGTGTCTTCGATAGAGAGTATCGGCATTAAAAGTTATTTCTTTAGATAACAAGCTGTTAAAAAGACTAAATGATAGATTCGCCGGTATTTTGACGTCATGTTGTCTCTGTAGATGAAGCATGAGAGTTCCTAAGGTATTGAAACTACAAAAAGTATCAGCATTACACGGCTGTGTTGGCAGTTCGGGCAATGGCTGTGCCCGTGAATAATGCAATTGATATGCCATAGCCAGACTATCGTGGCGTAGCAGGGGAGGTCTTTTGGATTAACATTTGGAGCCTCGGCAGGATTGGGCTTCATTTTATTCAGCCGCCACCTACGGGTGCGCCTTTCCTTGAATAACGCACCAAGGTATTGAGTGGGCGGTGTCCGGAGACCCTGCCCAAGCGAGCTGAATAGTTATCCTTTGAATTGACATAGAAGCCGCTGAAAAAATCAGATCTTTTAAAAACGATGTCATCACTATGAATCGTGAGTAGTTGAAATCATTTTTTGTTCGAGACCCCATGCTTAAGTAAAGCCTGGGCCAGCCGATAATAATTCTATGTCTGAAACATGAGTATCAATGGAGCAGGGTATGGCAGGTATTTTGGATGGGGTGGATCAGAGGACCCGGCTGGTAGGTGAAAACAGACTTGAACTCCTGTTATTTACCCTGGGGGGGCATCAGCGTTTTGGCATCAATGTGTTCAAGGTTCAGGAAGTGATTCAGTGTCCACCACTCACGCGCATGGCCAGTGCTAATCCCATCGTACGCGGCATTACCAATATGCGAGGCAGAACAATATCCATACTGGATTTAGGTATGGCGATTGGTAAAAGACCCATTGAAAATGTCGATGAGGCTTTTGTGATTGTCGCTGAATACAATCGCACGGTGCAGGGTTTTCTGGTGACCGCAGTCGATCGTATCATTAATATGAAATGGGAAGATATTAAAACTCCCCCCAGGGGCCTGGGTTCCCAAAACTATATGACGGCTGTCACCGAAGTGGACGGAGAATTGATTGAACTCATTGATGTCGAAAAAATTCTGGCCGAACTTGTCGGCGTAATGACGGATATCTCGGATACGACGCAACTGGAAGGAGCGAATGACCGTCCTATCCGTCTACTGGTAGTGGATGATTCCAGTGTGGCCAGAAACCAGATCAAACGAACGCTTGAGCAACTGGGGATGGACTGTATACTGGCAAAAAACGGACGGGAAGGGGTTGATACTCTGCTGAGCATGAGTAAGGATAATAAAAATATTCACGATCAGATTGATGCGGTTATCTCGGACGTTGAAATGCCGGAAATGGATGGTTATACCCTGACGGCTGAAATCCGCAAGAACGAGCAGCTCAAGGCTTTACCTGTTTTGCTGCATACCTCTTTGAGTGGTACCTTCAACAAAAACATGGTGAGTCAGGTTGGCGCTGATATGTTTGTACCCAAATTTAACGCAGAAGAGCTGGCCAAATCCGTGCGTTCACTCCTAAAAAGCAAGGGTATTACCCCGTCTTGAATCCCACAATAATAACCGGCCTCCGCGCTTCCGGATAAGGAACCTGCTATACGTGTCCCAACTAAAACTTTCAGATGCAGATTATGACGCTTTTCGGAAGATTCTGGAAGATGCCTGTGGCATTGTTCTGGGTGAGAACAAGCATTATCTGGTCACCAGTCGCCTGAACCGCCTGTCTGAGGAACTGTCTTATCCCAGTCTCTCTGATATGCTGGAAAAGTTGCGCCAGGGTCGGGATGCCAAACTCAAGGAACGCATCGTCGACGCCATGACCACTAACGAGACCAGTTGGTTTCGTGATCGCTACCCTTTCGAGATGCTGAAAAACTCACTTTTGCCCGAGCTGGGCAAGCAGAAGATCAATCCCCTGCGGATCTGGTCGGCAGCCAGTTCTACGGGGCAGGAAATCTATTCTATCAGTATGACGCTCCACGAGTTCAAGCAGCTTAACCCCGGAGTATTGAACAGTCGAGTGGAAATTGTCGGCACGGATATTTCACCGACTGTTATCAAGGCTGCCCAGGATGCCAAGTATGATGAACTGAGTATGGGGCGAGGTTTGACGGATGAGCGCCGGCAACGGTTCTTTATGGACAACAAGGATGGCGGCTGGACGGTGAAACCCGAAATTCGTATGGGGACTCGTTTTACTGAATTGAATCTCTTGAACAGTTATACCTTGCTGGGGAAGTTTGACATCATTTTTTGCCGCAATGTATTGATCTATTTTGCCAGTGAGCTGAAAACCGACATTCTTGATCGTATGGCTCAGGTGCTTAAACCTGGCGGACTGCTGTTTCTGGGGGGATCCGAGTCTCCCACCGGCTACAGCAAAGCCTATGAAATGGTGCGTTACCCTGAAGGGGTCGTGTACCGGCTCAAGGGCTGAGTATAAAAAACTCCGCCGCAAGCGGACGGGGTATTAAACTGTACCCTGCTGATGGGTTTCCCTTCGCTCTACCCATCCTACTGTTTTTCGCTGCAAGCAGCGGAGAATTAAACCCAAAGAGATTAATCGTTGCAACAGTATTTGCATCATAGCCCCCTCTCCTTCCGGGAGAGGGGGCTATGGTGATATTATTAATATTGAGCTTCGTACCAAAGAACGGGACTCAGCACCCGCCTGCAACTGTATTTCCCCCCACACTGACACAGTTTGCCGTTTCGGCTTTCGCTTGCCGTCATGACCGGCAAAATAAATCTAAAACTCCCCCAGGGTATTGAAAAACAAGGCTACCTGAAGTTGGCATGGCTGTTGCATTTTGTATCGTGTAATCAAAAACGGGAACAAAGGGCAAACAGTATGCCAATGAATTTTGACAGTATTCTTGGAATAAATGAAAAAGCGCTGAATATGGAGGCCTATCGTGCACGTATTCTCGGCGCCAATCTGGCTAACTCGGATACGCCGGGTTACAAAGCGCGGGATATTGATTTTAAAGCCGTCCTGTCAGAGGCTAAAACGGGCAACCGGATCGAACCACTTACCGTGACCAACAAGATGCATATCCAGCCTGAGGCCGATACCTTTGGCACTGAACTGATGTATCGCCGACCGCTGCAGCCTTCCCTGGATGGCAATACCGTGGAGACCCAGGTCGAGATGGCGGAGTTCACGGAAAATGCCCTGCATTATCTGACCAGTCTGCGCATTATTAATGGCCGTTTCAACAAAATACTCTCAGCGATCAGGGGCGAATAATCATGTCATTGTTTAATTTGTTTGATACCGCCGGCTCGGCCTTACATGCACAGACCATTCGTCTGAATACTATATCCAGTAACCTGGCGAACGCCAACAGCGCCAGCAGTAGCACCGGTAAAACGTATCGTGCGCGGGAGCCGGTATTTGCGGCTATTGTCGATAATTTTTCGACGGGGGAAGACGCCGTCAAGGGTGTGCGAGTGGTGGGCATTGTGGAAAGTCAGAAACCCCTTCGCCGGGAATATCAGCCCGGTAACCCGCTGGCTAATAAGGACGGCTATGTGTTTATGCCCAATGTCAATGTGGTTGAGGAAATGGCGAACATGATTTCAGCCTCCCGTTCCTATCAGACCAATGTGGAAGTGATGAATTCCGCTAAACAGATGCTCATGCGCACATTGTCGATGGGCCAGTAGGGAGAGAGCCATGGAAAACATTAACAAATCCAACGCCGCTTCATTTGAAAGTCTTGGCTTGACCAAAACAAAGAAACAGCAGGCTAAGGAGAAGCCTCACCTGGGTCAGGAAGAATTTATGAAGTTGATGATGACACAGATGAAGAATCAGGATCCCTTTAAACCGATGGCAGACGGTGAATTTTTGAGCCAGATGGCGCAATTCAGCGCGGTCAGCGGGCTAAAGGACATCAAAGAATCATTTGCATCGCTGTCAGATTCACTAAAGTCCAGTTATGCCCTACAGGCTTCCAGCATGGTGGGCCGCAAGGTCCTGATACCGGGTGATATTGCGAAGCTTTCATCCAAGGGTGGAATCAGTGGCGCGGTTGAACTTCCCATGAGCAGCTCAAACCTGAAAATTCATATTCTTAACGCCAAGGGGGAAGAAGTAAAAACGCTGGATATGGGCAGTCGCCCTAAGGGATTGGTGCATTTTAAATGGGATGGAGCGAAACAGAGTCTCAATAAAGAGGGCAAACTCGAAAATAATGGCCGGGCAGTGGCCGGCAACTATACCATCAAGGCGGAAATCGTTGCCGATGGAAAACAGCAAGCAGTCAAGACCATGGTGGTTGATTCGGTTGAAAGTGTTTCACTTGGCGCCAATGCCCAGAAGATGACCCTGAATCTCGCCAACGGTGGCGCAAAGGCCATGAGTTCGGTTAGACAGATATTTTAACGGTTAGTAAAGAGGAATAGACCATGCCATTTCGCTCAGCACTCAGCGGCATTAATGCCGCATCTGAAGATTTGAAAGTTATCGGTAATAATATTGCGAATGCCAGTACTACCGGGTTCAAACAGTCACGCGCTGAATTTGCTGATGTTTATGCCGCAACCGATGGCGCAACTTCCAACGCGATTGGCGCCGGTGTCCGGCTGGCGGATGTCAAACAACAGTTTGGTCAGGGCAATATAGACTTTACGGATAATAAACTGGACATGGCTATCAATGGCCGGGGTCTTTTTATTCTTGATAACAATGGTTCGCGAGTGTATACCCGCGCCGGTTCTTTTCAAGTGGATCGGGAGGGCTTTGTCGTCAACAATAAAGGTAACAAACTGGTGGTGAACAATGCCGATAAAAATGGCAACGTGACCGGCGCGGTTGGCCCCCTGCATCTGGACAGTTCTAACATTGTTCCCCAGGCTACCAGTAAACTGAGTGTGGGCGTTAATCTGGACAGTTCACAGGTGCGCCCCACCACCCAGCCTTTTGATCCGGAAGTGCCCAACTCATTCAATCATTCGACCTCATTAACTATTTATGATTCGCTGGGCGCCTCACATCTGGCCACCATGTATTATGTTAAAACCAATACCCCCAACCAGTGGGAAACCCATATGTTTGTCGATGGCAAGGATGCCAAAGGCGCCACCGCGCCACCTTATAGCAGTGATACGCTGACCTTTGATGGTGCCGGTGCACTGGCCAGTATCAATGGTAAACCTGTGCCCCCGGGAGTGATTGATTACAAAAATATCCAGCTGGCCTCGGGTGCCGATCCACTCAATATCTCGATCAACCTGTTGTCCAGTACGCCGACGACCCAGTTTGGCAGCCGCTTTAATGTCAGCGCGCTGACCCAGAACGGGTATGCTTCCGGTCGCCTGAGTGGTTTTGATATTGATGATTCCGGCATCATCAAGGCGCGCTATACCAATGGCCAGTCCAAGGTACTGGGGCAGGTCAGCCTGGCGGACTTTGCCAATGTCAATGGCTTACAGCAATTGGGTGATACGTCCTGGGCGGAAACCGCAGCCTCGGGCGCGGCGCTGGTGGGTACGGCAGGCTCAGGGAGTCTTGGCGTATTGCAGTCCGGCGCGCTGGAAGGATCGAATGTCAATTTGACGGATCAACTGGTGAACATGATCCAGGCGCAGCGAAATTTTCAGGCCAATGCGCAGGTGATTACCACGGCCGATACCGTTACCCAGACGGTTATTAATATCCGTTAATAACGGCAGGAATCAATTATGGATCGCATGCTGTACATTGCTATGACCGGCGCCAAACAGAATATGCAGGCCCTGTCAGTGATATCCAACAACATTGCCAATAGCAATACCACGGGTTTCCGCGCCGACTTTGCCGCTATGCGCAGCATGCCGTTGTATGGTGAGGGTGAGCCTTCCCGGGTGTATGCCATGGCGGAACGTCCCGGAACCGATTTCAGCCGTGGTGCCATGATGACTACCGGTCGCGATCTTGATATTGCGGTCAAAGGTGACGGCTTTATTGCAGTACAGGGTATGGATGGGAAGGAAGCTTATACCCGGGCGGGTGATTTGCAGGTGACCACACTGGGACAGTTGGTGACGGGCGCAGGCTATCCGGTGATGGGGAACAATGGTCCTATCAGTATTCCGCCATTTGAGAAACTGGAAATTGGCGGGGATGGCACGATCAGTATTGTTGCGCAAGGGGATGCAGCTTCATCCATACAGACGATTGATCGCATCAAGGTGGTCAAACCCCAACTGACAAAACTCTATAAGGGTGAAGATGGTTTGCTACGTCTGAAAGGCGGGGAGAAAGCCGATGCGGATGCCAGTGCGCATATTATTTCCGGTACGCTGGAAGGCAGCAATGTCAATGCCGCCACCTCACTGGTGGATATGATCGAAATTGCCCGCCAGTTTGAAGTGCAGACCAAAATGATGAAAATAGCCGAGCAGGATGACGAACGCACAGCCCGGATTTTACGGCTGTCCTAGCCCCCATAGCATTGATACGTATTTTATTTAAGCACACACGTGCACTGGAGCAAAGCGGATGAGTGGATCCCTGTGGATATCAAAGACAGGCCTTGAGGCACAGACAAACCGTCTGGCAATCATCAGTAATAACCTGGCCAATGTTAATACGACGGGTTTTAAACGCTCGCGTGGGGTGTTCGAGGATCTGCTTTATCAGAACGTACGTCAGGCGGGGGGACAGAGCAGCCAGGATACAGAACTGCCTTCAGGTCTGTATTTGGGTACGGGTGTGCGGACAGTGGCCACCCAGAAAATGCATACCCAGGGCAGTATTATGCAGACGAATAATTCGCTGGATGTCGCCATTAAGGGACGCGGCTTTTTTCAGATTTTGCAGCCCAATGGGACCATGGCCTATACCCGTGCCGGCGAGTTTCAGGTGAACTCTTCGGGTGAAGTGGTAACGTCATCGGGCTACAAACTCCAACCCAGTATTATCATTCCCAATAATGCCCAGAGTATCACTATTGGCCGTGATGGCGTGGTATCGGTAGTCGAACCCGGCAATCCTACCCCTTCCCAGGTGGGCAATATTCAACTGGCGAATTTTGTTAATCGTTCCGGTCTGGAGCCGGTCGGGGAGAACCTCTATCTGGAAACCAAGGCCAGTGGTTCGGCGCAGGTGGGCAATCCGGATTCTCAGGGCCGGGGGTCAATCGTGCAGGGGGCGCTGGAAAGTTCTAACGTAAATATTGTCGAAGAACTGGTGAATATGATTGAAACACAGCGCGCTTATGAAATGAATTCCAAGGCTATCTCCACGGCGGATCAAATGTTGCAGTACGTCAACAACAATATGTAAGGCTGAACAGGTGAACGTATGAATATTTCAAAGTGTCTGGTTTGTCTTTTTCTGCTTACCAGCATGGGCCTGCAACAGGGTTGTGGTATTACGTTTAAACCGCGAAAAGCTAATTTTGAGCCGGTGGCGCCGGTGGTGCCCAGGCTGCCGCGCAAGGATAACGGCGCTATTTATCAGAACGGTATGATGGTGGGCTGGTTTCAGGATGTGACGGCGCATGCCGTGGGCGATATCCTGACCATCAAGTTGCAGGAAGCGACCAAAGCCAACTCCAGTTCGAACACGAATATCTCCAAGGATCAAAAGGTAAACATGCCGGGTCCAACTCTGGCGGGGCAGAAGATTACCAATAAGGAGGGCGTCGAGGTTCTGGCCAACAAGCTTAAGGCCGGGCGCAAGTTTTCCGGGCAGGGCACCAGCGCCATGAACAGTACCCTCAGCGGGACGATTACGGTTATTGTCGCCGAGGTATTGCCCAACCACAATCTGGTGGTTAAGGGTAAGAAGCTGGTAACCCTGAATCAGTCAGAAGAACTGATTCAGTTCTCCGGTATTGTCCGGCCGCTGGATATTTCCCCGGATAATACCGTGCTGTCTAATCGGGTGGCCAATGTCTATCTGGCCTATTCCGGGGATGGATCTCTGCATGCGGCGAACACTATGGGACCGCTGGCGCGTTTCTTCCAGAGCGGAGTCTGGCCATACTAAGCAATAGTTTCTGTGCCTGTTCGAGCAAACAAATCGTCTGGAACAGGCGCAGAGCAAGGGGAAGTCTAAAATGTTATCGCTCAGAGAACTTGGTTTTACCATCATCGTCGGACTTATCATGATCCTGGGATTGGGCAGTGGCATTGCCCGCGCCGATCGAATCAAGGATGTTGCAAAAATCGCCGGGGTGCGTAGTAACCAGCTTATCGGTTACGGTATCGTGGTGGGGCTGGATGGCACGGGTGACGGTACCGGCGGACGGCAGATCACCAGCCAGAGTATTCGTAACATACTCAGCCGCCTGGGTGTGACCCTGCCGCAGAACCTTAGTATCAAGCCGGATAATACCGCAGCCGTGATGATTCACGCGACCCTGCCGGCTTTTTCCAAGGTGGGCACGACCATTGATGTAACCGCATCGTCCATCGGCGATGCCAAGAGTCTGCGTGGCGGTACTCTGTTGATGGCCCCCCTCAAAGGTGTGGATAACCATATTTATGCGCTGGCCCAGGGCAGCCTGCTTGTCAGTGGTTTTGGCGCCCAGGGTTCGGATGGCTCCAAAATTACCGAGAACATTCCCAGCACCGGGCGGATTCCCAATGGCGCTATGGTCGAGCAGGTGATTGATACGCCTTTTGGTACTCGCAAGGATATTGTGCTGAACCTGAACCAGCCGGATTTTACCACCGCCAAACGTCTGACCGATGCGATTAACCGATCGATTGGGCCGGGGACGGCCTACAGCATCGATGCGGGATCGGTTTCGGTCAGTGCGCCCATGGATTCTTCACAGCGGGTTGCGTTTATCTCCATGGTGCAAAACCTGACCATGACGCCGGCCGAAGGTGTCGCACGCGTGATCATTAATTCCCGTACCGGAACGGTGGTGATTGGCAAGCATGTGTATGTGTTGCCTGTCGCGGTATCGCATGGCAGCCTGACCGTGACCATTACCGAGAATCCGAAGATCAGTCAGCCCGCACCTTTATCCGGTGGGAATACGGTAGTGGTGCCGCAGTCAAATATTGCCGTCAAGGAACGAGCCGATCCCATGTTTATGTTCAACCCTGGCGTGTCGCTGGATGAAATTGTTCGCGCGGTTAATAATGTGGGGGCATCTCCCAGCGATCTGGTCGCCATACTCGAAGCGCTGAAGGCCGCAGGTGCGCTACGGGCAGAACTGAAGGTGATATGAACCAGGTATTAATCGTTGCATAAGTATTTGCATCATAGCCCCCTCTCCCTCTGGGATTTGGTCATGGATGACCTTATGTTGCGAAGCCCATGGATGGGCGA
>DRJN01000401.1 GCA_011052165.1 Gammaproteobacteria bacterium | reverse complement strand
GGTGAAAGAATCAAGTCAGAAACATCTGGCGCACTAGGATACTCACCGAACGATCTCACGATCTTGAGCAGACGCACTGAAGGCGCAAATACTTATGTCCTTCTTAAAGCCAATGACGGGAAAGAGTTCACCTGCATCATCAATGGGGGCAACCTGCTTTCAATGGGTATGACTAACCCCCCGATGTGCAGTAAGAAGGGCGAGCCGATTAAAACAAATCCGTTCCAACGTTAATTGTCTAACGGATAGAGATAGTGCGCCAAGCGAAGCTTCGAGAGAAAGGGGACGGAGGGAATATCGTTTATTCCCTCCGTCCCCTACTATTTTAATTTTACGTTATTGCAGCTATCGGCATGTCGAATTGGCTGAGCACCACTGAAAATGGGAGTTGTCAATGAACTTTTCGATCAAAGGATCGCTTGGCCAAGCCCAGGGTGAAACTGTCCTGCGGGCCGCACGGACAGTATATCTGATTGCTGCCATTGCTAGTCTGGTAGTCATCGTCGTAGGACTCATTTTTGCCCTGTTCTTCCAAGTGAGCACATGGAAAAGTGCAAACGAAATCCCTTTGCCTCGCGCCTATAGCCCATCAGCGCCGGCACTAAGCGCAGACGACATAGGAAAATTTCTGATTCCGCCCCAGGATATTCGTTTTATGCCATCAATGAGTTCAATTCGCGCTCCTTTAAGCGATCGGAGCATACTTGGCCACTTTACCGCTGATACGCCTAACGGGCTCGCCCCCTATCCCTCTGATTTCAATATTTTAGGGGGAAAAGATGCGGCTCTTTTCGACCGTGTGCGCTCCGCAGGTAAGCGATCTGGTCTGAAGCCTACGCGGGCGCTCATCAGTAAAGTTAATGGACTGCTCCACACTCTTCGTAAGCCGGAATCTGCCACGTATGAGTTGGAAGTTATTGCACGTGACCGTTTTGGCAACATGTCAAAACCAGAGGCCGTCTCTTTTAGCCTTACCTACGCACCACCTTCGGCAAAGTCCAAAATGTCCACCACCTTTTCGGCTCGGGCGGAATCAGCTAAAAAAATTACTGAGTTGCAGCGGCTGGCTAAGAACATCGCCTTTCTGGTCGATCCAAAAAGGACGCCCGCCTACTTTGCCGCCTACCGCCGTGCTCAAGCAGTTCCTAGAAAGTGCGGAGCTTCAGCCAACAACGCAGTCTTTATCTCGAATTTTCGGCGATTGTTTGATCAACTCCGACCTAAGCTCGGAGCTACCAATATGGGGGCATTTTATACCGGTGTCTGCTCGGAATGGCACCGTGCACTTTCCGCGCAACAGGCGGCGCAGGAAAGGGACAGGGAAGCCCGTGCTTCTGTGATTGCACAAAATGAGGCGGCAAATGTGGGAGCGGAGGGGGAGAGGATGTTGGCTGCAGCGGGCCGCGACATCGCGCTCACCGTCGTTGGTGCCGCGCTTTCGGCCTTTCTCCTTATCTCTTTTCTTCTCGCTTTTCTGGCGATCGAAAATCACACTAGGGCAGTTCGTCGCGCTGTCGAAACGCTTACCAAAAACTCCAGTAATCAAGAGCCCCGAGGCACGGAAAATGGAGCATCGTCATGAAGATTACCCCGTTGGCTCTGGCAATCACACTAATCTGTGTGCTCGCGGTTTTAGCCGGAACAACGGCTCCAGCGGTGGCCTCAGATGCCGGAGGAATTGTGGGGGGTATTTTCGGGGCACTGATAGGCACTGTCCGTGAGGGTGAGGCGAGAAATGATTGGCAGAAGGTTAATAGAGAAGTGAAGACCTGCCTTTCCAAACGAATTAACGTCAGTATCGGCCAACTTGTCCAGAAAGCCATAGACCCGACAGATCCGCGGCTTAGGCCTTACATGCAGGCGTGCGAGCAGCAAGTTGCCGAAGCCAATGCCCAGTTGCAGCAGGAACGGCGCATCGCCGGGTTACGTCGCGAGCAAGAGGAAGCTGCAAAGGAAGCAGCGGCAGTGCGGAATGCCCATGCCAGGGCACAGAAGGTGGCCCGACATCGCGAACTCATAGCTAAATATGGTGCCAAAATAGCAAGCGATATAGAAGCGAGGCGGGTAAGGATCGGGATGACTAAGGAGGCAACTATTGCCGCGATAGGGAAGCCAAACAGCCGGGAGGTAGTTCCACCGAGCAATGAACTTTGGTCCTACGGTACCAAGCGCATTGCATTTACGAACGGAAAGGTCACCTATGTGGGGAATTAGATTCTCTGAGAGTTCGGGTAGAGTAGAGGATAGGTTCTGTTGATGCCAATTACAGAGAGAACAAAGCCCGTGTTTGCGTGTGAATTCAAATCGTTGTATCATTGTGAGTAGACTACGGTTGGGAAACCCGGATAGACCCACAAAGGCTATATCCGGGTTTCCCAACCAGCAAATCACGTTGATACGGCCGTATCATAGGGTTTTCACCCCGCCTCACAGTGTACGCAAATGGCTGGGAATATGCGCAGGGACATCGAGGTCGCCAACGGTCAGGAAGATTATGTCAGCGAAGCTATCCAGATTGCGATATCCAGAGGCGCGATTTTTGACGGTAAAGGGGACGGAGGGAATATTATTTATTTATTATTTATTCCCCCCGTCCCCTTTACCGCAAACAATTTCGGCGCATCGCCACACGTTATGAAAAACTCGCCGCTCATTTCGCCGCCATGGTCACCTGTGGCTGTATCCTGCTGTGGTTGAAGTAATTGTTAACACGGCCTAGGGAGTTCTGAATGGAGAAGGTACTTTTCATCCGCGCGGAGTGGGATGCAGAAGCCAGCGTCTGGGTGGCCATGTCGGACGACGTGCCGG
>DRJN01000400.1 GCA_011052165.1 Gammaproteobacteria bacterium | reverse complement strand
TGGCGGGCGCGGATCTGGATGTCTCGGGTCGCGACGAACGTTTCGATACGACCCTGCTGGGAACGCCCGGCGGCGAAATCCGCTTGCTCGCGTCGCTTGGCGATGTGCGCTTTGAGGGTGGACGCCTGGCTGTTTCCGCCGTGCCCGGCGGCGGTGCCGGCGGCCGTCTGCAAGTGGAAGCGCTAAACGGCGACCTGCGCCTGGGCAACGCGGTACTGGAAGGCCGCGGGCCTGCCGGTGAGGAAGGTGCGGGCTACCGTATCGATGTGCGTGGTATCCGCGCGCTGGACGGCGCCGATAGCGATCAGCTCACGCCGCTACTGTCGGCGCTGGCGGCCGGCGATTTCAGCGCCGAACAGGTGGTGCGGGTGCGCGCCGGCGATCTGCGCCTGCAACGGAACGAACGGGTGGCGGCGCGGCACGTCGCCCTGTCGGCGGATCGGGGTAGTTTGGATGTCGCGGGCGAGATCGATGCCGGCGGCGCCGACGGCGGGCGCATCGAGCTGGCCGCCGGTGACACGCTCACCGTTTCCGGCGTGCTCGACGCCGGCGCCGATGCCGCCGGCGGGGAAGCGGGACGTATCGAGCTGGTCGCGCTGGACGCCGATGCCGACGGGCTGGTCGGCCTGGAGGTCGGATCGCTGGCCCGCCTGGAACTGGGCGGCGGCGGTCTGTTGCAACTTTATGTACCGGCCGGTGCCGACGGGGCGCTGACCGGTCTGCAGCCCTTCCTGGGTACGGTTAACGGTGCAGCGACACGCGAAGTGCTGGGCGTGCGGGTGCTGCAAAATCCGGGTCTGGATGCGACCACAGGCGACAGTACGCTGGCGCGGGCGGCGTTAACCGCTGAATTCTCCGCTATGGATGACTTCTGGCAGGCCGCACAGGGCAATCTGCCGGCAGACTTCCGCCTGCGCCCGGTGCTGGACGTACGCGCCGATAGCGGCCTGCGCCTGGGCGAGGACATCGACCTGCTCGATGAGCGCTTTGGCCCCGCTGATCTGCCCGGCGTGCTCATGCTGCGCGCGGCGGGCGACCTGACCTTCGACGGCAGTCTGAGCGATGGCGTGATTGACACGGTCTCGCCACTCTTTGGTACACCGGAGACCCGCATCGATAGCGGTGAGAGCTGGAACTATGTGCTGAGTAGCGGCGCGGATCTGAACGCTGCGTCGTTGGCATCGGTGAGCAGCGTGGCTGACCTGCTGGTCAACGACGGCCGCCGTGTGCGCACCGGCACGGGCGATATCCTGGTGGCCTCGGGGGGCGACGTGCGCCTCGGCGACGGTTCGGCCATCTATACCTTTGGTCGCGCTGCCGGCGCCGGCGCCTTCGCCGATCTGGTGTTCCCGCAATTCAGTAACCTGGACGGCAACGACATACTCTTTGCCTTGACCGCCGGCATTCAGTTCGGGCGGGATGGCGGCGACGTTCGGGTTGCCGTGCAGGGGGACGTAAGCGGGCCGGGTGTGACAGCGCTCAACCAGGCATGGCAGCCCAAGATTGGTGGCGATTATAACAATGTCCTTCCCGGTCTCGGCGAACTGCCGGTGATCCGCGGCATCAGCGTCGATAACT
Source organism: Gammaproteobacteria bacterium (assembly GCA_011052165.1). Lineage (GTDB taxonomy): Bacteria > Pseudomonadota > Gammaproteobacteria > UBA6429 > Thiohalophilaceae > JAADGZ01. The sequence continues at coordinate 8,478 of DRJN01000400.1, read as the reverse complement.
TCGCGGACGGTATCGGTGTGCTCGGTGGCGGACGTATGCGTGTGGCTGCCGGGCGCGACGTGAGCGATCTCAGTCTGGTTATGCCCGGTACGATCGTCCCGCTCGACAACCTGGGCGTCGTTACGACCGGCGCCAGCACCCGGATTGAACAACGCGCGGATACCCGGTTCGAACGGTCGGGCGGTACCTTGCTTCGGGTGCGTGCGGGGCGGGATTTCAGTAACTTCTATCTACAGGCCGACCAGGGGCGGGTGCGCGTCAGCGCCGGCCGCGATATCGTCGCCGGCGGTGCGGGAGAGACCGCGCTGCTGGGCGTCGGCGATGCCGATGTCGCGCTGGTCGCCGGCAACCGCCTGCTGATCGACAACGCCTTCGATCCCGGACTGATTGCGCAGTCGGAAGCCCAGTTCTCAGTGCTGCAACAACAGGGTCTCACCGCGAGGCACTTCGATACCCTGTTCCTGACCCAGTCGGCCAATGCCCGCCTGTCCATGACGTCGCTGGCCGGCGATGCGGTTTACAACGCTACGACAACACCGGTGCAAGACAGGTTAGCCCTGAGTTTGCTCAACAGCACGGAAGCGACCAGCCTGCTCGCCCTCAACATCGTGCCGGCACGCCTGGAACTGCAGGCCATCGAGGGGAGCGTCAGGATCGATGGCTCGCAGCTGGTCTCCCTGCCGGCGGCCGACGGCCGTATCCGCCTGCTGGCCGGCCAGGACATTGTGCTGGATGGCAACCTTTCTCTGGTGCAGGTTGACGCCGACCCGGCCTTACTGCCGGATGCCCGCTTCCCGGTGGTGTTCGGCGACAGCCTGTTTGGTATGACGTTGATGGGCACCAACAGCGCCCTGTCGCCGATACACGCGAACAGCACCCAGTTCAACCAGCTGGTGGCGCGCCACGGCGATATTCGCCGATCCGGGCGAAAAGACAGTCTATCCAGCCTGGTGTTTTCCAACCAGACGCGACTGGTCGCCGGCCGCGATATTCTGGGTTTGAATGTGAATATTCAGCACGCCAATGCGCAACAGGTATCGCTTGTCTCCGCAGGGCGCGATATCCGCCAGGCGACGCTAAGGTCTGCCAACGGCGCCCTGGTTCCTAACGACAGCCGCAGTTACACCCTTGCCGGTCCCGGCTATATCCACTTCCAGGCGGGTCGCAGCATTGACCTTGGCGCGTCGGTGGGCATTGTGAGTATTGGCGACACGGTCAATACGGTACTTCCCGACGAGGGTGCTTCGATCAGCGTGCTGGCAGGGTACCTCGGCGAGCCGGATTACACGGCCTTCATGGCGCGCTACATCGATGTCGACGCTGTCTATCTGCCCCGCTTACACGATTTCCTGACATCGATCGGGATGGGGGCGGATAGCGATACCGGGGCGCGTGCAGCCCTGCGGGCGATCGACCCCTTACAGCGTAATCGTTTTCTTTACAAGATTCTGTTCAGTGAATTGAAGGCATCCGGTATCGAGGCCACCAGTAGCGAGACGCGCTCCGCCGATTATTCGCGCGGCTTTGAAGCCATCGGGATATTGTTTCCCAGCCCCAACCCGGAAGGGCGGCTGGACCTCAAGCTGAGCAAAATCTTTACGCTGGATGGTGGCGATATCGATCTGCTGGTGCCGGGTGGGCTGATCGATGGCGGCGCCACCAGTACCACAATACTTAAAAAGAGACCCGATGAGTTGGGTGTGGTGACCGGACGCGCCGGCGATATCAATACCTTTGTCGACGGCGATTTCCTGGTCAACCAGTCGCGCGTGTTCGCCCTCAATGGCGATTTGCTGATGTGGTCTTCCAATGGCGATATCGATGCCGGCCGCGGCGCCAAGACCGCGCTGGCCTCGCCGGCGCCCGAAACGCGCATTGATCCGGAAACGGGGCAGACCATCGTGGAATTCCCGCCCAATATTTCGGGCAGTGGTCTGCTCGGTATCAACGGGTTCCTGTTCGCGCCGCGCGGCAGGATCAATGCCGGTGACGCCGGTATAAAGGCGACTGGCAATCTCACGCTGGGTGCCGTGGAGGTTATTGGTGCAGACAACATTAATGTCGGCGGCATCTCCGTCGGGGTGCCGGTGGCCAACAGCGGCGGTCTTGCCGCAGGACTCACCGGCGTGAGCAATGTCGCCAGCAGTGCGACCAAGCAGGCCGAAACCGGCGCCGCCAGTCTGGCCAGCGTAGAAGATGGCAGTAGTCAGGAGCAATTCGGATTGCTGACTGTAGAGATCCTCGGTTTTGGCGAATAGAACAGGTTAAAAAAAACCGCAGTCTTGCATCAGGGTGGCATTTGTCACACTGCTGTCATCTTCAGGTAAGAGAATGCCAGCTTCTGCGGGGCGAGTTATATAACCATGAAACTGCGCAATCTGATCTTCCTTGTGCTTCTGTTGGCGCCGATGCTGGCGCATGCCTGGTGGAATACGGACTGGGCCTATCGTAAGGCAATCAGTGTCGATACCTCGCCGGTGGGTGCAAACCTGCCGGTGGAGGTGAATGAAGTACCGGTGCTGGTTCGTCTGCATACCGGTAATTTCGGCTACTTTCTGGATATGGCCGAGGACGCGCGCGACCTGCGCTTTATGTCGGAAGACGATCAGACGCCGCTGAAGTTTCATGTCGAAAAATTCGATCCCATCAACGAAATGGCGCTCATCTGGGTCAAGGTTCCGGTGTTGCTTCCCGGTTCCGACGCCAACCGGTTCTGGATGTATTACGGCAACGCCGGTGCTGTGAATGCAGAAGACCCGGCGGGCACTTATGACGCCGGCCAGACACTGGTGTATCACTTCGACAAGGGCGCTACCGCGCCGGGTGACAGTACCGCCTATGGGAATCAGCCGGCCGGCTGGACAGGCGAGATAATCGCGGATGCGTTGATTGGGGCGGGTGCGCGTTTTAACGGGACCGCGCAGTTGCGTATTGCAGATAATCCTTCGCTGCAGGTTGATCCGGACAAAGGCTGGACGGTCGGGTTCTGGTTCCATGTCGATACGCTGCCGGCGGACACTCAGCCCATGCTGATACGCAACAGCGAGGCGGGTTCCCTGGCGCTTGAGCTGACCTCCGCCGGTCTGGTGGCGCGGTTGACTGTGGGTGAGCAGTCTGCCGAAACCCGGCCCGCGAACTTCGTACCCGGTAGCTGGCATCATGCCGCACTGGTACTGACGGGCGCTACCCTGCAACTGTTCCTCGATGGTGTGCCGGTGCAGAGCCTTGCGGTGACCACGCCCGTGCTGGCCGGTGACATCCTTGTCGGTCAGGTCGGGGAGTCTGTGCCGGGCTTTGTCGGCGCTATCGACGAGCTGCAAATTTCCTCGGTCGCCCGTAGCGAGGCATGGCTGGCCGCACTGGTGCAGTCGCAGTCGCCCGGCACCGGCATGATCGTCTACGGCGAAGACACCGACCAGGGCGGTGACGGTGGCGAGGAATCCTATTTTATAACCACGCTGCACAATGTCACGCTGGACGGCTGGGTGGTTATTGTGGTGCTGGCCATCATGGCGGCAATCAGCTGGGTGGTGATGATCAACAAGGGTGTCGTGATCAACCGCGTGCTCAGGGATAACCGCGGCTTTGACCGTCACTTCGCGAAACTCGGTGCGGGGCATATCGGGGATCTGGATAACGAAGAGAGCGAGGACGACAGGGAGCTGGAAGAGTCGCCGTTGATGATGGCTTTGGCCGGCAAGCACGATCACTTTCAGAGTTCCCCGCTCTACCGTATCTATCATGCCGGGGTGCAGGAGGTTCATCATCGCATGGCAAAGAGTGTCGGCGCGCGGGCGGCTGTCACCACACTGTCGCCGCAGGCGATTGGCGCCATCAAGGCCACCATGGACAGCGTGATGACGCGCGAAACACAGAAGCTCAACAGCCAGATGGTGTTGCTGACCATCGCCATCTCCGGCGGACCCTTCCTCGGCCTGCTCGGTACCGTGGTGGGCGTCATGATTACCTTCGCCGCGATCGCCGCGTCCGGAGACGTGAACGTGAATTCGATCGCACCGGGTATCGCCGCCGCCCTGGTTGCAACCGTGGCCGGTCTGGCCGTCGCCATCCCCGCGCTGTTCGCCTACAACTATCTCGGCACGTGCATCAGGGAAATCCAGTCGGACATGCGCGTGTTCGCTGACGAGTTCATCGCCAAGATCGCGGAAGACTACAGCTGAGGCCATGCCAGCATGAACGTTCAGGAAGAAAACGAACCCTACGACGATATCAACATCACACCGATGCTGGATCTGGCCTACGTGTTGCTCATCATTTTCATCATCATGACCACGGCGAGTGTGCAGGGTATTGCAGTCAATCTCCCCAAGGCCAGCTCGACGCCCAGCCTGGCCAAGCCGCAGACCAAGGCAATTACGATTACCGCGGATGGCGCGATTTATCTGGATACCTATCCGGTGACCCTGGGCCAGCTGGAATCCACGCTGTTGCAATACAAGGCCGTTAATCCCCAACTGCCGGTCGTGGTCAAGGGCGATTCCTCGGTTCAGTACCAACTGGTGGTCGATGTGCTCGACCTGCTGGGCCGTCTCGATATCACGCAGATCGGACTGGTGACACAGAAGCTTGTCAAGTAACGGTCATGTCAGCCCTGCGCAAATATCTGCCCCGCATCATCGGGATTATGTTGGTAGCGGGCGTGGGCGTCATGGCGGTGCTGTCCATCCAGAATTTTCTGGACAACAAGCCGGACCGGCCCAAGAGGAAGATCCAGAAGATCACTTTGCTCAAACCGCCGCCACCGCCACCCAAAATAGAACAGCCGCCTGAACCCGAGTTCAAGGAAGAAGTAAAGATTCCCGAACTCGAGGAGCCGGAACCCTTGCCGGAGATTGCCGACGAGCCGCCGCCGGGCGAGGCGTTGGGTGTGGACGCAGACGGGAGTGGCGCCGGCGACAGCTTCGGACTGATCGGCAGAAAAGGGGGCAGGGGGCTGTTAAACGGCGCGGGGAGTCCCGCTATGTATTACGCCTCCCAGCTGCAACGGCGTATCGAGGACGTGTTCGCCGAGCACGAGGAAATGCGCCGCAAGACGTATTCGGTAGTAGCCGGAATATGGGTAGGCCGGGACGGCCGTGTTCTCCGTGTCGAATTGAATGGCTCGACGGGTGACAGTCAAATGGACGAGGCGTTAAAAGAAATCATTGAACAGATTCAGGCTCTGGCTGTGGCGCCACCACCTGACATGCCACAGCCGGTTCGTCTGCGCATCAGTTCCACGCTCTAGCCGGGTGGGGTGGCTTAATTACAAATCGTATTATCAGGAGAGCTTTAAAAATGAACAAGATGCCCGGAATGCTGCTGGCTGCATCGATAGCCGTGGTATTGGTTGGCGGCACGCGTGTGCACGCGGATGAAAGGGGCGATCTGCTGCTGCTGAAGAACACGACACTCAATCTTATTGAGGCGTTGGTGGAAGAGGGCGTGTTGAGTCGCGAACAGGCCGATCGTCTGATTGCCAATGCCGAGAAAAAGGCGCAGGAAGAGGCGCAGCGCGCGGAACATGAAGGGGCACAGAGTGATCGTCGTGTTGTGCGGGTGCCCTATGTGCCGGAATTTGTTCGGGATGAAATCAGGCAGCAGATTGAGGCCGGGGTTCGCGAGCAGGTTGTCGAGGATGTCATGGCCCAGGCAAAGCAGGAACGCTGGGGGGTGCCCGATGCGCTGCCCGAATGGATTTCACGCATCAAGTTCAAGGGTGATATCCGCCTGCGGGGCCAGCAGGATCTGTACAGTTCCGATAATTTCGATTTTTCTCATATCGATTTTCAGCAGAGCAACGAAGGTGGATCACTGGCTCTGCTCAACAGCACCGAAGACCGTACGCGCGCGCGTATGCGTCTGCGTATCGGGATGGATGCCAGGGTGACCACTAATCTCAAGACGGGTATTCGGCTCACGACCGGGAGTTTCAACGACCCTGTGTCGACCAATCAGACGCTGGGTAATTACAACAGTCCAAACAGGTTGGTGCTGGACCGCGCCTACCTGCAATACCAGGGACATAACGCGGATGGTTACAACTGGATGACACTGACCGGTGGCCGCATTCCCAATCCCTGGTTTTCGACCGACCTTATATGGGACAAGGATCTGAACTTCGATGGTTTTGCCGCCGGTTTCCGCTACAACCTTGGCGGTGGCGGCAGTCTTTACGATATTGACGAGCAGGATAGCACCCTGTTTGCTACAGTAGGGGCGTTCTCCCTACAGGAAGTTGAGCTCAGCAGTAACGACAAATGGTTGTTCGGTGCTCAGCTCGGTTTTCAGAAAGTGTTTAAAGACCAGTCCTCATTTCGTATCGGGCTGGCGTACTACAACTACGACAATATCGTTGGCAAGCGGAATTCGCTGGACAGCACGCTGACCGATTACACCGCGCCGGAGTTTATGCAGAAGGGCAACAGCCTGTTCGAGATCAGTAATGACACGGGTGGCTCCTTGCGCCGTTTCGGGCTGGCTTCCGATTACGATATTGTTGATCTGACCGCCCGCTATGACCTGGCACGCTTTGCACCGGTACACTGGATACTGACAGGTAGCTATGTAAAGAATATCGGTTATGACGATGACGCAATCCGCAAACGGACCGACGGTCAAATGTTTGTCAACAGCACACTGTTTACCGAAGATCCATCCAAAGATAAAACCGAAGGCTATACGCTGAAACTCACAGTCGGCTGGCCGACGACTTACGAACGACGCAGCTGGCAGGCGTTCCTGTCTTACCGTTATCTTGAGCGTGATGCGGTCCTCGACGCGTTTACCGATTCGGACTTTTTTCTGGGCGGAACGAATTCCAAAGGCTGGATTATCGGCGGCGGTTACGGCATCAATGACTACACCTGGCTGAAGGTGCGATATCTGTCTGCGGACGAGATCGATGGGCCGCCGCTGGGCACCGATGTGCTGCAGCTTGATTTGAACGCAAAGTTCTAACGGAGGTTGATTATGCTAAAACGACACCTTATGGTTTTTTCGGGCCTGCTTGTCGTGCTTGGGTGCAGCCTGCCGGCACAGGCGGAACGTCGTGAAGATAGTGCGGCAGACGCTATGCACAAGGCACAGATTATGATTCGCAGGCTTTCGATGCAGAAAAGCGAGTTGCAGGCCGAAAGCTCACAGCTTTCAGCACGCGTTAATGAGCTGGAGGACAAGGTTGCCGGGCTGGAATCCGGGCTTGAAAAGAGTCGCAAGAAGCTCGGCAAAGCGGAGAAAAATAACGACCGGCTGGTCGGCCGAATTCGTAATGACTCGGACAAATACAAGCAACTGCTTGAGAAATACAGGGATGTCAGTCAGACGCTGAGGAGCGCCATGCGTGACAACAACCTGCTGGTCAATGCAGTTCAGGAGCGGAGCCAGTGGACGGAGCAGTGCCGCACTCAGAATGAGAAAATGTTTAAAGCCAGTCTGGATTTGCTCGATCAGTACAAGAACAAGACTGTGGCACAGGTTATCAAGGGAAAGGAACCTGTGCTGGGCCTGGGGCGCGTGGAACTGGAAACAGCAATTCAGGATTACCGGTTTCGCCTCGAAGATCTGACAGTAACGCCATATCAGCCTTCCACTCCCATGCCTTCACAGGCCAGCATCAGTCAACGCACGGATTCTGATCGTTGATTGATTATTGCCGCTGTTCCGAATAATCTCTCACCCCGGCTTCTTCCCTGTGGGAGAGGACGTGTATATGTAACAGAATCACTATCGTACTGTCATCTATCTGAAACATATCCAAGGAATACTGAAGCTGACGTTAATCCAGAGACGGGAAAGGGCAAAACGATGCTTGATCATATCCTGGCAACGGCACGAAGATTCGAGATGGCGCACGGAGTGCTACCGAACGCGGTTTATATTAACTCCTCGCACTATTTTGTACTGATGGAACATGTCCCCGGGATCTTTACGGACGATCCGGAAGTGAAACTAGGTTTTCGGCTGATTGTTGTTTCCGATGCCGTGTTAACGCATCCCGAGGCTGCGCATGTTGCGGCGCTTGCTCACGGGAATGAAAGCCGAGACAACACTGAAACCGGATATCGGACTACTGCTTACTCTATGCTGGAAGTGGTCGGGCGATTTTACTGCCTGGTGCCGTAACCTGAGGCGAAGCGAGGCACGCCGCTTGGATGGGTGAAAACGAACGGGTGGTGGCAAACGGAGATCGACGCCAATGGGCGTCAGGTCATCAGAAATTCCAGCAAAGCTTTCTGGGCGTGAAGACGGTTCTCTGCTTCATCCCAGACCACACTTTGTGGTCCATCGATAATGTCTGCGGTGACTTCCTCGCCACGGTGTGCGGGCAGGCAGTGCATGAACAATGCGTCTTTGTTGGCGAGACTCATCAGTTCCCTGTTAACCTGAAACGCTGCAAATTCCTTTTGCCGTTCGAGCTGTTCTTCCTCCTGCCCCATACTTGCCCATACGTCAGTTACCACAAGATCGGAATTCCTG
>DRJN01000399.1 GCA_011052165.1 Gammaproteobacteria bacterium | reverse complement strand
TGGTTCAACCATGCTCCCCTGCTAGGCGCCATGCGCGAAGCCTTTAATCTTACCGATCAGCAGGTCAAGGCGCTGCTCATTATCAATGTGACCCTGACCATCCCGGCTAGAATCATCGTTGGTATGCTGGTGGATGCCTTCGGACCCCGACGCATGTATTCGCTGCTGCTTTTCATTTCCAGTTTCCTATGTTTCGGTTTTGCCTACGCCCAGGACTACGACCAGCTCCTGCTGATGCGTTTTTTGATGGGCTTTGTCGGTGCTGGCTTTGTGATTGGTATTCGGATGGTCAGTGAATGGTTTCCCGCCAAACAACTGGGCGTTGCCGAAGGGATCTATGGCGGTTGGGGAAATTTTGGTTCGGCTGCGGCCGCCATGAGCCTGCCGACTATTGCTCTGTTCTACGGTGGTGACAATGGCTGGCGCTACGCCCTGGCCACCACGGGTGTACTGGCGCTGGTATATTCGGCTGTCTATTTCTTCTCGGTTTCTGATACCCCAAAGGGATCCACCTATTTTAAACCCAAAAAATCCGGCGCCATGGAGGTTACCAGCAAGGGTGATTTTTTTCTCTATCTGTTGATGAATATCCCCATGTATGCCGCACTTGCCGTCCTCACATGGAAACTGGGTCCCGCCAATCTCAAGATCCTGTCTGTTGATCTGGCCGATATGATTTATGCTGTCCTCACTGGCATCTACCTGTTCCAGAGCATTCGCGTTTATCAAATTAATAAACATGTCTTTAGCGAAGAGGTTCCTGAGATTGACAGGTACAAATTCAAACAGGTGGCGATACTGGACCTGGCCTACCTCGTGACCTTTGGTTCTGAACTGTCGGTTATTTCCATGTTGCCCCTGTTTTTTATGGACACCTTCAAACTCTCCGCCGTGACCGCTGGCCTGCTCGCTTCCGGCTTTGCCTTCATGAATCTTTTCGCCCGTCCCGGCGGGGGGCTTATCAGCGACAGAGTCGGACGTAAAAAAACCCTCTTGATTCTGATCGCCGGACTGGCCCTGGGCTATTTTACCATGAGCAATATTACTGCAGGCTGGCCTATCTGGCTGGCGGTTGTCGCCAGCATGGCCTGCTCTTTTTTCGTGCAATCAGGGGAAGGTGCCGTCTTCGCTATGGTGCCACTGGTGAAACGTCGGCTTACCGGGCAGGTCGCCGGTATGGCCGGTGCCTATGGCAATGTCGGTGCTGTTACCTTCCTTACGGTTCTGTCATTTGTCAGCACACAGACTTTCTTCCTGGTCATTGCCGGTACCGCAGTCATCACACTGGCTGCCGTAGCCCTGCTGCTGGAAGAACCGAAAGGCCATATGCATGAAATTCTGCCTGATGGTACGGTGCAAATGATCGATGTGGAATAATATTTCTTAACATCTTAAGCCCAGGGAAAAACAGATCATCAAGCACCAGATCAGAAAAATGGTCAGCAATTTAAGCGGCTAAAAAGAAAAACGACAGACAATAAAAAACCCCGGATTCATCACTGACCGAAGTCAGGAGAGGAAGTGCCCGGGGACTGGGCTTTGATCATAGTGACACGAGTCCCTTTATGCAATCTGACTTTTTCCGAAAATTAGTTTTCTTAAAGTCGATTAGTCTGATTTTTTAAAAACTGTGCTCTGTCCCCTGAGGCTAAGATGCTAATGTTTTGCCAATGTGAAATCTAAGATCTGGACCCATTGCTTTTACTTTTCGCTGTATTCATACCCGCGTATCTGCTATATTTCAAGCAGCAAAAATAGAAGTGGGTCGGATAGGATAACGATGGGGTATCGACGATGCAAAACGCAAAAGATGCCGCCCGGCAGATTATCAACAACCTGCCGGAACAAGCCACCTGGGATGACATCATGTACGAGCTGTACGTGAAGCAAAAGATCGAGGCCGGACTCAAGGTTGCTGATGAAGGACGCACGGTTTCTCACCAGGACGCTAAAAAGCTGAAACCCTGGGATGAGCTATAAACAACAAGCCCCGCGACGGCGGGGCGGGGCCGGGGGAATTCATTAACAAAAACCGTGGCCTGTCCCCTAGAGACTCATCCACATTACCAAAAGAGGAGATCCGCGTTGCCGTCTAAAGAATGGGGCATCTATGTCCGCCTTTTACACTGGGTCATTGTCCTTACCGTGACATTTCAGCTCTTCAGTAGTCTGTTCATGGCCGATACCAGCACTCAATATCTTTTTCCCTATCATGAAATCATCGGTTTGCTTGCATCACTGGCGGTGCTGGTATTCTGGGTGTACGCTTTCGCAGTCTATGATCTACCTATTCTTTTTCCCTGGAACCGTAAGGGTCTACGTATAGTGGGCAGCGAAACCATGAATCTGTTCCGTGGCCGCCTGCCCGAGGCAGGGCGCCGCGTCGGACTCTCCAGCTTCATCCACGGACTCGGCCTTCTTGCACTAACCGGTAATGCCCTCACCGGTGTCATCCTCTTTAATATGCTACCAGCGGTTCATAATGTCCCGCCCAGTGATCCCATAGCCTTTACTCACTACTCCATCGATCACAAATTCTTTGGCGATCTACTATGGGTATACTGGTTCGGTCACATTATTTTCGCTTTGTTGCACCAGTTTCTGGACAATAATGTATTAGGCAAAATATTCAGCCTGCGTCGACGGCTTGATCGATAAATATCAAAAATCTTCTTAAATAGGGTCAGACTCGATTTATTCATCTCGATTGAAGGTGGCAAGGTATCTTCTCGTTCCCACGCTCTGCGTGGGAATGCATAAGTGGGTCAGATTGCATGATTATGTGGTTCCAGTGGTGAGAAAGGTATGGGTTCCCACGCGG
>DRJN01000398.1 GCA_011052165.1 Gammaproteobacteria bacterium | reverse complement strand
GGTTGCGTCTGACACAAAACATGGCGCTGGGCATTGCGCTTTCCGGACCCTTTAATTCGCAGGTGCATTGTGCTGCTTTTGATATGCACGGTTTCTGGCTCAAAGCGGTGCTGACAGCAAATCTGGCTCAGAGTCTTTCCAGACTGGTGCGTAGCGATCTCCGGATTGACATCGATATAGCCTACCTTGCCGGTTTGTTGCATGAGCTTGGTTTGTTACCCCTGGTGTATCTTTTCCCGGAACAGATGAATACGTTTTTCACCTGCCGCCTCACCCGGCACGAGCATTTGCGTGAGATACTGAGAAAAGAACTGGGCACGGATCAGCATGAAGTCGGTGCCTGGCTGGCGATGAACTGGCAGATTCCCCCCGCCATTGTGGATGTGATTGCCCACCATGCTGACCCGGATTATGATGGCGAACACACACTATTGGTGCTGCTTGTTCGTTGCTGTTCCCGCTGGGCGATGCTCTATATGGAAAATGGCGTCTGGGACAGATTACCCGAAGAAACGGAAACCCTGCTTGAGTATACCGGCATTGGTAGAAGCGAAATGTTGAAGGTATTGAAACAGCAGCATGTCAAATTCGAGGCGATGGAATCCATGGCCCATGAACTGGTAGAAAGCTGATAACCGCATATGGATAACCAGCCGTTTATCGAAGCCTATCAGGAAATCAACTCACGCTTTATCAAGCTGCTGAGTTCCATGTCAGCTCTGCGTGCTCTGTCCAGCTTTGAAATCAAGTATCGCAATGAAGATGAGATTATCGCGGATTCTCTGGCTGTGCTGCTGGATTACCATGAGCTCGACTATGTCGCGATCTTCATGTACGAAGAGCATACCTTGAAGCAAGTTGCCAGCAAGTGCTGGAACAACGATGAAAAGCATCCCCCTTCAAAATATAATGGCCTGTGTGATCGGCATCAGGATTTGCTGGCCCAGGTCGAGAACACGGGTGAAGTGCAGCAGATTAACCAGATACCCGGCGAGGAATTCTCCGGTTCGGCCAGCGCCATTCCCATTCATGGCAGCGATACCCTGATGGGCGTTTTCCTTGCGTGCCATCCGGGCGATGAATTTTTCTCGGTGACCAATGAACGTAACCTGGTGATCTACTGTAATTTTCTCGGCCAGATGATTATGAATAACCGCCTGTTGCACAGTATGGATGACATGGTCAGTGAGCGCACCCAGCAGTTACAAAGGGCGCTGAATGAAGCGAGTGAACTCAAGCGGCGCTATGAAGAACTCTCGATTATTGATGAACTGACCCAGTTGCATAACCGGCGTTTCTTTTTTCCTGAAACCCTTGCGGGACTGGCCCAGGCCATACGCTACAAGAAACCTTTTTCGCTGTTGGTGATGGATCTGGATCACTTCAAGATCATCAATGATCGCTATGGGCATGTCATGGGAGATGAAGTGCTCAGGGGCATTGCCGCCACCTTCAAGGCGGAAATTCGTGATGTGGACATCCTCGCCCGCTTTGGCGGTGAGGAGTTTGTTCTGGCGTTGCCGGAAACCGATGAGCGTGGTGCCATGATCATGGCGGAACGGATCCGAAAGAAAATCAAAGCGCTGCGCTGGCAGGCGGAGGGCAGGGAAATCTCCATTACCCTGACTATCGGCATTACGGAATTTGAAAATTGCAGCAGTCAGGATCACGTTAATGCGCTTGATGAGATGATCCAGCAGGCCGATCAGGCTTTGTATCATGGCAAAGACAATGGCCGTGATCAGTTTAACACCTACAGTTATATTGCCTGCCTGATGGATACCGGTGAACAGGCAAAATAAACGATCAATAAATCCACTGTCGCTATTTTTTACACTCGTCGAAATTAACGTATCCGATTGTTTATAAAGAAATTAATTCTAATTTCATCGATCTTGCGTCAGTCTGGACGCGCAATATATAAAATAAACTGTCATTTTTTTTTACAGTTTATCATTATCACTTCCTAATAGATAACACCATTTCCATATTAATCAATAAGTTAATAGCCGTGGCACATGGCTTGCATATGTATATAGTAAGATAATCTACCTAGTGTTCAGGCGCGATTTGGATACTAAATTTAAGTTATGCAAGGAAATAACACATGAAAATACTTAATAAAACGTTACTGGCTGCCGGCATTTTCGCTATGGCGGGGGTGGCCAACGCAATTCCCATAACAGGCTCCATCTCTTTTACAGGCGCTTTTACAACCGATACCGGATTACTGGCTACGGCTGCAACCATCTCTAATACTTCTGCAAGGGTTACGGGCGTTATAACGGGCAGCTTTGCGGCTGAAGGTATTTCTAGCGCCTCTTCCGTCACGTACAGCAACTTTACTTTTAACCCGATATCTGTGCCGGTTAACAACCTCTGGAGCGTGGGCAGTTTCTCATTTAATCTGACCCAAATGGCTTTTAGCTACCCCCAGTCTGTCTATGGGATTGGCCTGCACGGGTCGGGCATAATCAGCAGCAGTACAACTGGCCTTGATCCCACCCCTGGCTCGTGGCGCTTTAATGCCACTAGTGCGGGTGATAGCTTTGTATGGGGTTCCTCAAGTGCGGCACCCAAATCCGTCCCTGAGCCCGCAGCAGTACTCCTTCTGGGTGCAGGTTTAATCGGGTTCGGTGTGACACGTCAAGTACGCAAAGCACGTAAAGCAGCTTAATATTTAAGCAGTCCATAGCCCATCGGTGAAAAAGCCGCCGCGTATGCTGCGGCTTTTTTAATCTCTTGGGGTTTAATTCCCCGTGGCTTGCCACGAAAAATAGTAGGATGGGTAGAGCGAAGCGCGAAGTCCAGTAGGGAAACCCATCAGTACGTTACAGATTAATACCTCGTCCGCTTGCGGCGGGGTTGTTTATTCCCGCGCAGAGCGTGAGAACCAGAGAGATCATGTGCCGGATTAAGGGACTATCCCTACCCGCAAATTTTCCTGACGGGGCATTTTTAGTTTATATTGCTGCTGAGCCAGGCTCCAGTGCAGATGTTCCCGCAAAAGCTCGGATGCCGTTTCCTTTTTTTGTTCCAGCGCACGGATGATGGCGGCATCGGCGGGCGCATTGCCCAAAGCCACCGCAATATTGCGTAGCCAGCGTTGGTGCCCCATACGTCGCAGGGGGCTGCCTTCGGTGCGTGTCAGAAAACTTTCCTCGGTCCATTCAAACAACGATAACAATCGCGGCGCATCCAGATCATTGCGCGTGGAGTAATCCTGTTCGGGGCTGGGTTGGGCGAAGCGATTCCAGGGGCAGATCAGCTGGCAATCGTCGCAGCCATAAATACGGTTGCCCATCGGCGCGCGCAGTTCGACGGGGATGGCTCCGGCATGCTCGATGGTGAGATAGGAAATGCACCGCCGGGCATCCACCGTATAGGGCGCGACGATGGCGCGGGTGGGACAGATCTCGATACAGGCCTGGCAATGACCGCAATGATTGTCCGCCGGGGCGCTCAGGGGCAGGGGTAAATCGGTGAACAGTTCACCGAGAAAAAACCAGGAACCCGCACGCGAGTTAACAACATTGGAGTGCTTGCCCGTCCAGCCCAGCCCGGCTTTTTGCGCCAAAGCTTTTTCCTGTACCGGGGCGCTGTCGACAAAGGCGCGATAACCGAAGGGGCCGATTTCAGCCTGAATTTTTTGCGCCAGCTTTTGCAGGCGTTTGCGCATCATTTTGTGGTAGTCGCGCCCCAGGGCATAGCGGGAAACATAACCGAGCGCGGGATCATGGAGCACCTTGTGCGGGTCACGGCTTGCCGCTGGCAGGTAGTCCATGCGCACGCTGATGATACGCAGGGTGCCGGGCACCAGTTCCTGTGGCCGGGTGCGCAACGAGCCATGGCGTTGCATCCAGTCCATTTCGCCGTGGAAACCCTGATCCAGCCAGTCCAACAAACGCGTTTCGCTGGCGCTTAAATCGGTATCGCTGATACCGGTTTGTTGGAAGCCCAGTTCGTGGCTCCAGCATTTGATTTTGTCGGCCAGTTCTTGAAGTTCGTCGGTGCAGAGCATGATCCGGCTTATTGCAGCAGACCATACACACCCAGCGAATAGGCGCGTTGTTGATCTTCTCCTTTGAGCGATGATGGGCGGATGCTGGAACCGGGGCGCAGGTTGCGGGTCAGGTAACGGGTGTCGCCGGTGCCTTTGTCGAAGGCGACCATGGCCGCTTCGGGAAAGTAATAACCCAGCACATCGCCTTTTTCGACTCCGACGCTAACATGGAAGCGGGTTTTAATCAGGCCGGTTTTGGGGATGTTCAGATTTCGGCTTTCCCAGACAACGACCAGTTTGTCATCGATTTTGCGCAACACCTTGACGGTCATATGAGTGGGTTTCACAAGCCATGCGCCCACACCGGTGAGCACCCCGGAACGGGGAATTTCATTTTTCAGATCCACCAGCATGATGGAGCGATTATCATATTGCTTGCGTTTGAGCAGCTCACCCCCGACATAGTCGAGCAGGTTGTTATTGACGAGAAATGATTTATAACCATCGATCTGCGCTTGCAGGAAGCGGCGTACCTGGCTGCGCAGCAGGGTGGATTCATTAAAACGGGAGGATTTTTCCTTGCCGATAATCTTCCGTACCCGATTGGATTCGTTCAGCGCCTTCTGTAACTGGTGACGTTCGGATTCCAGTGTGTGGATTTTATTTTGTGTGACATCCAGCTGTTGTTGCAGTGACTGGTTCCGGCTTTCGAGTTCGTGCGTATGGAGCGGGGTCTGACATCCGCATAAGGCTAATATACAGGGGGCGGCTAACAGGCGTAAATTTCGGACCACGTCAATACTCCAGAAAATCAGGGTTGGCGACTATTGTTAACCAGAAACGGCTGACTCAACAGGCGTTTCTTATCCAGTCGTAATTCCAGAATATAGCTGCCTTCGTTGAAACCTTGTATCGGGAGATCAATCTGAAAGAAATGATCGCCCTGGCGGCCTGAAACAATCACCGGTTTCTGCGATATTTGCACCCGCCCGGCCCCATCAAACAGTATTGCCTGCAACAGTGTACGCGTCTCTTTCATGTTCCGAAAATGAAAGCCTATGTAGAGTGTGCGCCCCGGTTTCAGCACTTTAGCCTGGGGCGGGTCCAGTGACGATAGCGGTGTGGCGCTGAACCGGATCTGGCTGATCTTCGGCTCTGTGGCGGTGACCGCTTTTTCAAGCATGGCCTTGATATTCAGCATCGTGTCACTGTGGCCATAAACGGATTGCGCCTGTTCAAAGAGAATGCCTGCCTGTGTCAGTCGCCCTTCTTCAATAGCTTGACTTATCCGTTGATGGAGCTGGTCTGCAATTTTTTTCAGTTGGTTTTTTGCATGCTGGTTGTGTGTTTCAATACTCAGCACTTTTTTATAACGGCTGTAAGCATTGTTATCCGCAGGACTGATCAGGCGACCCTTGTCGAAGGCCTCGTCCGCCTGCTGCAACAGGTTCTTTACCCGGGCGATGTGGCGAGCGGCCTGTTGCAGATGCTTCTGTTGTTCGAGAATCTGTGGCTGATGAATCTTGAACTGCGTTATCAGATTGTCGAGTTTTTGTAATTCCTTACGCAGTTGCCATGAGGCCTGTTGCTGTTTTGCTTTTTTCAGCCAGGACTGATTAATGTCCCGTAGTATGCTGAGTGCCTCGGTGTTATCCGGAGCCAGCGTCAGAGCGGCCTCAATTTCGGACAGAAGCTTGCCTTTTTCCGCCGTTATGCTGATGCCGGATTCGAAATATTTCCTGGCTCGGGCAAGATGCTGAGACAGTGTTTGAGCCTGCTGCCGTTGAGCCTGAAGTCGTTGATAGGTTTGAATGAATTTTGGCGCCCTGGCAATGTCGGGGATCCGTTGCTGCATTTCAGTCATGAGCATAAGAGCCTGCCCCGGCATGGCCGAATCAATAGCCGACTGGATTTTATCGATATACTCTAATTTCTGTTTTTCTTTTTCCTGTCCTATTTTCAGAGTCATTTCCCGAGCCGGATTCGACTGTGTGACCCCTGCGACAGTTTTTGCGACAGCAGGCGTGTGTGTGTCTGTTCTTAGGATGCCTGTCTGCGGGCGCCATTTTTCGAGAATATGCGTTAACCACGGGAGGG
>DRJN01000397.1 GCA_011052165.1 Gammaproteobacteria bacterium | reverse complement strand
TGCATAAGTATTTGCATGTATTTTATCCCCTCACCCCAACCCTCTCCCAGAGGGAGAGGGGGCTATGATGCAAATACTTATGCAACGATTAATAATTTTCACTTCTTTCAGAAGAATAGTAGGTACTCAGCATTTTCGCCATTTCCACCGGCGTTGCCGATACATTTACCAGACCCCGAAGACGTAGATTATCCGGCATGGCGCTGACCACACAGGAATGGGCTTCCTGCGCCCAGACCTGGCCGCCGACTTCCTGCATCTTTTTCGCCCCCATGGCCGCATCATCCCCCATTCCACTGAAAATGATCATCCCGGCCTTATTGTCATAGCGCAAACCGATATCTCCCGCCGCCAGATCGATGGAAGGCGAATATCGGGTTGGCGCATCGATCGGCTGAAGATCAATCGCCCCTATCGGATTGATCGTCAGACGCCGGTCAACGGGAACTATCACGACCTGCTGGTGACACAGGACATGCCCCCCCCTGGCCTGCATGACGCTAAAGGAGGTCATTCTGTCCAGTTGTTCCGCCAGCAGCGCCATAAAGCTTTTCCCAAGGTGCTGCGCCAGGATAAACGCGACCGGTAAATCTTCCGGGATGGCCATCAGAAATTGTTTGAGCATTTCAGGCCCGCCCAGTGAAGCGCCCAGTACCCAGACATTTCGGGCTAACTCCCGTGAAACATTTGCCGACCTTACTTTTAGCACTTCGCCAGAGACCGTATCTGCCAGCACCTTGCTGACATCCAGCGCCTCCCATTCCGGACGCCCTGTCAGCTCGGCAATTTTGAGCAGCAGCTTGACGTACCACCTGGACAGCTCACCCTGATAGTTGTGCCTCAGGGCGGAAATATCGTTAAAGATGATGGGAATATCAACATCATCCAGCAATCGGTCCAATAGTCCCGAATCATCATATGTATTTTCATCAATATCCAGTAAAACCACATCCGGCGAAGACTGGTCCAGCTTACGAAAAAATGCTTCACTCAAGGGTTCATTGATGACAATGCTAAGACCAATCCCCTGCATCATGTTCTGTAAATAATGACGGTGCCGGATGGAACCTGAGGCCACCGCAATATGAATGTTATCCAGTTCACTGTTACTTGGCATATTCTGAATAAATCGTCTCAGACAGACTCCCGGCTTTCTGTCAATGCGCGAATATTTGTCAGCAATTCATCTTCACTGAAAGGTTTGCCCATGTATTTGTTGACGCCAATGCTGAAAGCCCGGTCACGATGTTTTTCGCCGGTACGGGAGGTGATCATGATAATAGGTATATTTTTCAACTCCTCGTCATTACGCATATTAGTCGCCAGTTCAAAGCCATCCATGCGCGGCATCTCAATATCCAGCAATATAATATCAGGCTGCACTTCGAGCAACTGACCCAAGGCATCGACGCCGTCCTTGGCGGCAAGAACCTCATAATCATTACGCTCCAGCAAGCGGGTCGTCACCTTGCGCACGGTAATGGAATCATCCACCACCATCACTGTCAGACGATGATATTCTGCGACTTCAGGTGGGGAAATTTCCATCATCTCCCGTGTGATGGTGCGGCGAATCAGGATGCCCAGATCAAGCACCAACACCACGCTGCCGTCGCCCATGATGGTGGCGCCTGAGACTCCACGCAGGGAACTTAGTTGCGGCCCCACGGGTTTCACCACGACTTCCCGGGTTCCCAGCAGGCCATCAACCAGAATAGCCGCACGATAATCACCACTTCGCAGCATCAGCAAGGGGAGCTTCTGGCTATCTTCCGGTGCAGGCGTATTCTGTAGCCCAATCAGGCTGCCAAGATTCATAAAGCGGAATTCTTCACCCAGCCATTCATAAACAGGCCGTTCCTCTTCTTTCAGGGCATTCATCTGGGCGACTGAAATCCGCTCCACTCCCTGTACGCTTAGCAAGGGCAGAGCAAACGTTTCCTCGCCAACATTGACCATCAGAGCCCGGGTGATCGCCAGGGTCAGCGGCAGGCTAAGGATAAAACACGCCCCCTGACCGGACTCGGATTCAATATCAAGCACGCCCCCCATCCGTTTGATAGCGGCATTGACCACATCCATACCCACCCCGCGACCGGCGATCTGAGAGACTTCCTCGGCGGTACTGAAACCGGACTCCAGGATCAATGTCTGTAGAATATCTTTGTTTACCTCCACATCAGGACTGAGCAAACCACTCTCAACCGCTTTTTTGATGATGGCCTCATAATCAAGACCGGCCCCGTCATCGGCTATGCTGATGACAATATCTGAACCTTCACGCTGGAATGAGAGCCGAATTTTTCCGGTCTCGGGCTTGGCGTTCGCAAGCCGGACTTCCGGCAACTCAATGCCGTGTGCCACCGCATTGCGCAACATATGTTCCAGCGGTGGAATAATTCGATCCATCACCGTGCGATCAAGTTCGTTATCCAGCCCTTCCAGTTCCAGCTTAACTTTCTTGCCCAGTTCTTCGCTGATCTGCCGCACAATACGCCGCAATCGAGGGGCATGACCGGTAAAGGGCACCAGACGGGTACGCATCAGCCCTTCCTGCAAATCCGTATTGACCCGGGACTGTTGTAACAGCAGCGTTTCAGATTCGCGGTTAATATTGCTCAGAATACCGCGCAGGCTGTCCAGATCGTTAAGACTTTCCAGCATGGTGCGGGATAGATGTTGCATCTGGGTAAAACGGTCAAACTCCAGCGGATCAAAATCCTCGTTATTTTTAGAAACCGTTTCTTCCCGCCGGTACTGGATCTGGGTTTCTGTTTCAATCTCAAACTGACGCAACTGTTCCCGCAGACGTGCAACGGTCTCATCAAGTTCCTGTAAATTAGACCCAAAGGAATGGCTCTGCTGTTCCATGCGTGAGCGATAAATACTGACTTCACCGGCGAAATTTACCAGGTCATCCAGCAGTTTCGCCCTCACCCGAATCTGCTCTGTTACTTTCCGCGATGCCTGGCGCCGCTCGTCTTCCCTGACTTCCACTGAAACCGGGCTGTCTCCTTCAATCGAAGTACCCGTGGCAAAGGGCAGGACATTGTCGTCGCGAGCCTTCTCCAGCGGGCTTTCCGAACCTGTGTCAACGGCTTCGGCTATGGTTTGTTCTGACTCGGCTTCTGATCCGGGTGAAGACAGCCGGGTTTCTTCTTTTTCAGGTGTAAACTCTATTTCAGACGCCGCTTCACCTTCGTCCATAAGAGTTCCCGCTTGCAGGGAACTATCCCTAATCCCAATCTCCGGCTCGTCTTTCTTAGCTATGCTGGTTGCAGGCGAAAGATCAATTGGTTCTGAACCCTGCGCGTCGCGGTCATCAGCGGTAGTTTCAATTTTCGCATCCGCTGCTCCAGTATCAGCGCTCGTTGTGGTCGTCCCTCTATCCTGAGCGGCAATCAACGCATCGACTTCGGCGATAATGTCTTTCGCATCAGGAATACTCTGGCGTACTTTTAGCTGTTCCAGCATCTGCACCAGTCGGTCCTGCGCCCGTTGCAGCGTTGCAAACATGTTTTCTGATACCGGCTGGCGGCCTTCCGCCACCAGGGTCAGCATCGACTCAATGTTATGACTCAGATCGCCCACCGGCCTGACATCGGCCATACGCGCCCCGCCTTTGAGCGTATGCAGGTAGCGCTGCATGGCTTCGATATCACCCTGTTCCTCCGGATTCTGCTGCCAGTGATGCAGGGTCGTGTCGCAGGCATCGAGAATTTCAACCCCTTCCTCGATAAAAATTTCCAGCAAATCTTCATCGTATTCGGGTTCCTGCATTGCCACCGCCGAAACATCAATGGCGGTTTGCTCATGCGCCAGTATCTCTGCCGTTCTGGGGGCGCCAGAAATCGTCTCAAACAGTATCTCCAACCGGGCCATCAGCGCCTGGTTGCTGTCTTCATCCGGCATAGCCTGTTCGAGAGCATTTGTTACGCTACGGATGTAGTCGACACAATCATTCAGCAGGCTGAGTGCATCGGGATCCATTTGCGCCTCAAGCCGAAGCAATTTATTGACATAATGTTCAAGCTGACTACTCAATTCCGCGACAGGAATAACGCTGGCAGTACGCGAACTGCCCGCCAGCGTGTGTAATGCCCGCATCAGTGTCTGAGTGGGTTCCCGGTAACGACCGTTTTCCCAGCCATGGATATATTCCTGCAAACTGAGTAAATGCGTTTCCACTTCTTTGCGATAAATATCCAGCAAAACCGGATCGATGTCATCCTGGCTGGCGGCTTCCCGTTCAGCTTCTTCTACTGTATCCTGAACTATGATATCAGCTGCTTCAGGCAGTGACTCCCCCTGACTGAAAAGGTTGACACGCTCAATCAGAGTCAGGATCGAGGCATCCGGCTTCGCCCCCTGCTTGAATAGTTCGAACATCCCGGGCAAAACCTGTCCTCCCTGTTCCAGCAGATCGAACATGCCGTCTGATGGACTGATGATTTGGTCAATCACCCGGTTGAGCATATTTTCATAGGCCCAGGCGAACTCACCAATATCGATCGCACCCACCAGACGCCCACTCCCCTTCAGTGTGTGGAATGCGCGTCTCAATTCGGCAAGCACATCTGCGTCATCCAGGTTCTGCCGTAATTTTGGCAGCAACTCCTTGATACGTTGATATTCCTCTTCCGCTTCCTCCAGAAAGATTTCAATAATCTCGTCATCGATTTCTTCCATTATGGCCAGTTTTGCAGCCGCCACAGGTTCACCGATGCTCAGACTACTGGTTGAAGCTTCCGTCTCCTCTGTGAGGCTGTCCGCCGGCTCCTGATTCAGTTCAGCTAAAGACGCCTCTTCCTGCATCTCTGCAACAGTATCAGCAGGAACAGAATCAGATATTTCCTCTTCACCCACGACGGCTTCATCGACGCTGTCAAAACCTTCGATGTCCAGTATCAGCAACTGGGACTCATTATTCAGATCAATGTCATCGGCTGAATCAGTCTGTGGCGACTCAGTGAGGGAAAGATCATGCGGGGATTCATCTTCAAAATCTTCAGGCGGATACTCAATAGTCTCGGTGATATTTTGATCATCCGGATCATTGCTGTCACTTTTCGGCGCTGGAATATCGATTAAAGTATCGTTGTTATCTTCCGCTTCAGAATGGAGGGTGACGGTTTCTTCCCTGTCCGGCTGTTTTAACTCTGAAAGAGTCACGAGATCATCGTTTGGCTTGTCCGCCTTCTCGCCCTGCAACTGTTTGAGGCTGTATTCGGCTACATCCAGAATCGCATCCGGCTGGCCCCATTTTCCAGCCAGGGATTCAAGATAATATTCGATACTGCTGATCGCATCGGCAAGGCTGTCAAGCATATCAGGCTCGGGCACATTCGCGTCTTCCAGCAGATTCTGACGAATATAGAGGATACAGCCCTGTAACAAATCTGCGGCGCGATCCAGACCCAGTATTGAGATGCCGCCTTTGATACGATCCAGTGCTGCCGGCACCATTTCAAGGGACGAATGATCCGCGGGATTCTTGCTGAACAGGTTGATCGCATCCTTGACCTGATCCAGTTCAAGCCGGGCTTCCTTGACCACCGTCTTCAGTAATTTCTGCTGCTCGGCATCCTGCATCAGATAGCCGGCAACATCCGCAACGCCTTCCTCGGCCTTAACGTTTGCCGCGCGGGCGGCGGTGATTTCATTCAGTGAATTTTCAAGATCAAGCATGGCGTCAGCCATTGCCATCAGGCGGCTGTCATCCACTTCCTGACTACCCGCCTGCATGGCGGAAATGGATTCAATCTGTTGCTGCACATTTTCGCGCTGAATCCCGAGACCGAGCATGCCCAGCGTATCGGCAATCTGTAACAGCGTTTCCTTCAAAGGCTGAAGTTCTTCGATATCCCGATCATCTGAACGTACAAACAGATCCAGGTTATCCTTCACCTTGAGCAAATCTTCTATCAGCACGGAAGAAACGGTGGACATCAGGGCGGCATTGGGGGCCGCCATATCCGCACGCGCCTGTTCCAGCGAACCCATATCCGGCAAAATTTCATCCAGCTTAAAGGCCAGTTTGATGCCGTCAGTCAGCTCTCCGCGGCTACGTGAGGTGGCCACATAATAAAGAATGTTCTTAAGCAGTTCGGAAGGCGGCTCGACGTTCAGAGCGTGCTCACCATAATCGATAATTTTTTTAAATTGCCGATCAAGCTGGCCGAGCAGCAATTTAACGGAAACACTGCTATCCAGCCCCGCGTCGATCAGGCTTTCCACCAGGCCCTCGGCCACCCAGAGCAGGCGGCCAATTTCCTGCTCACAGGCCACTTTGCGCAACTCATCCAGCACACCGGCTATGCGTTTCAGACCCGAATCATCATCTTTATCACGGAACCAGCCAAGCAGCCCCAGGTGATAATGGTGCCGGAGCTTGGCCAGGGCGCCGGTAAGATTTCCGCTGGCCGTCTCCTCCGGTAAGGGTGCGGCAATGCTCAGGTCGGGTGTGAACATGGCGTTTTCAGACAACAGCGGTGCGCCCCGCGCGGCGCGCAGATCATTCAGTAACGGCAACAACAGCATCGGAGTGTCCGGATGCCCTTCAAGCAAATGCTCCAGATAATCCGGTAATTGCAAAATGCCACGAATCAGAACTTCGAAAGCGTCATCGTGGTTTGAAACTTTGCCATCGATCAGCGCCTGCACCAGATTTTCCACTTCCTCGGCTGCCATGGCGGAACCATAGAGTTCCACCATCTGTAAGGTTCCGCGAACCTGATGCAAATAATTGAGACAAAATTGAATCTGTGAAGTATCACTCTTGTCTTCGATAAAGACTTCCAGCGCCTTACGCGCCTGAGTCAAGGTCTCATCAATTTCTGACTTGACCCAGATCAGCGTATTCAGATCCAGTTCGTTATCACTACTCATGACGGGCGCTCTCCCTGCATACGTTTGAAGGCCAGGGTGCCCGAATAGCTGACGGCTTCCATTTCCATATGTTTCCAGTCAGAAATCTCTCCGGCGCCCAGGATCAGCACCCCCTCCGGCCGCAGATATTTCACCATCTGATCCAGCATCATATGACGGTAGCGGCGTTTGAAATAAATCAGCACATTCTGGCAGTAAATCAGATCCATCATTCCCAGCCGGGCGCGGGACAGATACAGGCTGTTCAAACGCGTAAAACAAATCCGTCTGCGTAGCTTTTCCGCTACCCGGTAATGATTTTCATCTTCACGGCTAAAAAATAGATCCATCAGACTGGCCGGGACATTCTTCAGGCGATTGATATGGAAAATACCCTTGCGAGCAGCCGACAAAGCAGCCGAGCTGATGTCCGTGGCCGTAATGCTGTAATAACCCTCCAGGTGGTTACTTAACATAAAGTCCTCAAGCAGCAGGGCTAACGAATAGGCTTCTTCACCTGTGGCGCAACCCAGGCTCCAGATATCAATACTTTTTTGTTGTTCGTTTTTTAGTCTGCCCCGTTTAGATGACAACTCAGGCAAAAACTGATCCTGAATCAACGCCAGGGCGCGCGGATCACGATAAAACCGGCTTTCATGCACCGTCAGCCGATCTACCAGAATTTCCCACTCAATCGCGCCACACCGCCCTTTGAGTAAATACTGAAAATAAGCGTCATAGCTGTCATACCCCAGCTCGCGCATACGTGTGCTCAGACTGGTTAACAAAAAGGATTTGCGATTTTCGGCGAGGCAGATGCCGGTGCGCTTTTCCAGCAACTCTATCCACATCGCCAGTTGCACCCGATCCATTTTCGCAGGCGCATGATAGCGCCATAACGTTTTATCGGAATGTTGATCCTCTGCCGCCATCAAGGCTGAAACTCCAACTTAGGCCGGAGGTAAACGGAACCCGGCAACCGAATGGCGTAGTTCATTCGCCAACTCAGCCAGATTACCAATGGAAGCCGCCGTTTCGTTGGTGCCCGCCGAAGTCTGGGTGGTAATTTCCTGAATGACGTTCATGGTGTCAGAAATACCGGTAGCGGCACCCGCCTGCTGGCGCGCCGACTCGGAAATGTTCGAAATCAAATCGGCAAGGTGTTTGGACACGGCTTCAATCGCTTCCAGCGCACCCCCGGCATCCTGTGCCAGATGCGCACCGGATACCACCTCGGAGGTACTTTGTTCCATTGAGGCCACCGCTTCTTTGGTGTCGGATTGAATGGCCTTGACCAGGGTTTCGATTTGTCTGGTCGCATCGGCGGAACGTTCTGCGAGTCGCTGCACTTCATCTGCCACCACGGCAAAACCCCGGCCGGCATCACCGGCCATGGCGGCCTGAATAGCCGCATTCAGCGCCAGAATATTAGTCTGCTCGGCAATATCATTAATCAATTCAACGATGTCGCCAATTTCCTGTGACGATTCACCCAGACGCTTGATGCGCTTGGAAGTTTCCTGAATCTGCCCGCGAATAGTATCCATACCATGAATATTACGTTGGACCGCCTCCGAACCCTGAACGGCGATCTGTACTGAGCGACTGGCTTCCTCCGCCAGTTCCCCCGCGTTATTGGAAACCTCTTCGATGGAGACGGCCATTTCATTAATCGCGGTACTGGCCGCCATAATTTGCTGCGCCTGGTGATCACTGGCTTCGGCAAGATGCATGGCCGTGGCCTGGGACTGCTGTGAAGCCGAGGAGACCTGCTGGGTGGTTTCATTAATGGCCGACACCAGCTTGCGCAGAGCATCGATGGCATAGTTGATAGAATCGGCGATGGCGCCGGTAATGTCTTCGGTCACCGAAGCCTGCACCGTCAAGTCACCATCCGCCAGATCGCCCATTTCATCCAGCAGGCGTAGAATCGCTTCCTGGTTGTTGGTATTGGTTTCCTCCATCTGCTGACCCTGCTTGGCGATCTCGGCCAAACGGCGTCGTGAATCTTTACGATACAGCCAGGCCAGGCCAATAATAATCAGCACAATGGCCGCCGCCAGCACATTAACCCAAACCGATAACCTGCTTTTGTTGATATGCGCCTGATAGGCATCCTGCAGTTTCTGAATTTTTTTCGGTAATGACTCGCTCATACTGAGAATATCCTCAGCGGCACCTGAAACCTGAAACATTTCCGGCGAGCGCTCCAGAATACCCTCCACCTGAGTGCGAATGGAGCGAAACAGTTTCTCCACTTTGACCAGTTTGGCTCGGGTGCTGGGTTCCTGGATACGCTGGATTTTCATATTCCGATTTCCACTCAGCATATCTTCAATAACCCGCCCAAACAGCGCCGCATCACGACCGAAACGGTCAGCGGCGGTAACGGCCTCCGCACCCCCCGATAAAACCCGGTTAACATTGCCGGAAATACGCTCGGTCAGCATCAACTGACGCGTGGCGATATAAACCTGTTCCGGACTCGCGCCTTTGTCGACCATGTCACTCACCACTTCATCGGACAACGCCAGCAAAGTCGGAACCTGTTCATTAATTTTCTGGATGTGTTCGCGCATGGTCGACACCACTTTGCGCCGTTGCAGAATAGTTTTGACATCTTTCCGGTATTTTGCCCAGAATTTCTGCAACTCCTGCATGGTCCCGGCCAGTTCGCCCGGTGTGCGATCCGCTTCCCAGTTCAGCAAGTCATCGAAACGACTGCTGCGCTGCTGCAGTAATGAAAAAGCGCCGAGTCCACCCTGTGCAGCCTGGTTGGCCAGTTTGGCAATTTCCTGCGCCAGTACTTTCTGATCACCGATGCGACTGATGTATTCGCGATCTGCCGATTCCTGTTTGGAAACCTTGTTAATGACGAAACTCAGCGCAATAATAGCCGCAATCAGCAGAGCGACAAAATATCCCATCATCCTGACTACCGAAACGCCTCCCGTCCGGCCAGTATTCTTTGTCATGACTTCTCTCCTGCCATTGGATACTCCTGTTTGAATCTAAATAGCTGTTCCC
Source organism: Gammaproteobacteria bacterium (assembly GCA_011052165.1). Lineage (GTDB taxonomy): Bacteria > Pseudomonadota > Gammaproteobacteria > UBA6429 > Thiohalophilaceae > JAADGZ01. The sequence goes on along the minus strand of DRJN01000397.1, from coordinate 450 downwards.
AATACCCGTACACTTTAGAAATTGCCGTTCGTCCTGAGCTTGTCGAAGGAAGCCCTTCGGCTTTGCTCAGGAGAGTCCTGTCGAAGGACAAATAGATTAAGCGCTCTATTCACAGCATTTCCACGCTCATGCTTCGACAAGGCTCTCCTGAGCAAAGCCGAAGGAGTCACCATGAACGTGGAAATTCATAAGTGCTCTGGTATTTGGAACGCTTATTCAGAACTCATCTGTCCTTTTTCTAACCTGAGTCGGAACCCCGCAATCATTGCGCCCTGAAGACGGGGCGCATTCCCTGCATAAAATAACTTAAACTGCTTAACCATTGCCGGGAATCAGACTTCCGCAGCAACATTCATAAATTCAGGTGTGTCCGTCAGGCGCCGGGTACTGAAAATTCCCCAGTGTTGATCGCCCTGCTGGTACCCCCCATCAAGCAAGCACTGCAAACGC
>DRJN01000396.1 GCA_011052165.1 Gammaproteobacteria bacterium | reverse complement strand
TTGCATAAGTACTCGCCTGTATTTTATACCCTCACCCCAGCCCTCTCCCGAAGGGAGAGGGGGTTATGATGCAAATACTGATGCAACGATTAATATCTTTACTCTTTTAGCTTTCCTCTATATTCCCCCATCCCCCTCCACCGGGGGTTTCTATCGTCAGTACATTGCCTGCTTTGACTTCAAAATTGACCTTGGCTTCAAGGAGTTGACCATTGAGTCGATTGCATCCGGGCTTACCGGGCTGGCCGCCGTTGAGGCCCCAGGGGGGATGACGTCGACGCTCGGTGAGCAGCGTTACGGTGGCGGGTTGCAAAAATTCAAATTCACGGATCAGGCCATCCCCTCCCGGCAATGCTCCACCGCCACCGGAACCCCGGCGTATCGCATAGCGCCGCAAGCGTAGCGGGTAATGGGTTTCCAGCACCTCCAGCGGCGTGTTGCGGGTGTTGGTCATGTGCGTCTGGACAGCCGAGGCACCGGCTCGATCCGGCCCGGCGCCGCTACCGCCGCCGATAGTTTCGTAATAATCCCACCCCGCCTGCCCAGTATCACGGCCATGATGGCCCATGGCCAGATTATTCATGCTACCGTGACTGGCCGCCGGAATGCGATCCGGCAACGCTTGCGCCAGCGCCCCCATGATCACATCAACGATGCGGCTGCTGGTTTCCACATTCCCCGCCGCCACCGCCGCCGGACGCCGGGCATTGAGTAAACAGCCTGGGGGCGCGGTCAAGGTGATCGGCCGGAAACTACCGGCACAGGCTGGAGTCTGCGCGGGCATCAGACAGCGAAAAACGTAATACACGGCCGCTGCGGCCACCGACAGGGGACAGTTTATATTGCCCGCCACCTGGGCGGCCGTGCCGCTGAAATCCGCATGTACCTGACCGGCTTTAATGCTCAGCGTGACCTGTATAAGGATATCCTGCTGGTCCAGACCATCGTCATCCATTACATCGGAAAAGTGATATTGTCCATCGGGAATAGCAACCAGAGCCGAGAGCGCCAGTCGCTGTGCATAATCATTCAGCTCGGCCAGTCCCTCTTGATAGACTCGACTGCCGAGTGTTTCAATCAACTCACTCAGGCGCTGCAACCCACTGTGATTAGCAGAAATCTGCGCCGCCAGATCACCCTGCCCCGATTCGCCGCTACGCGTCACGCGGATAATTTTCTGCCACTGTGCCTCGTCCATTTCGCCCCGAACGATTAGCCGGGTCGGTGGAATGATCAAACCTTCTTCTTCCAGGCTGCGCGACAAAGGCATGGAGCCGGGTGAGTCGGCGCCAATATCGGCATGATGGGCGCGATTGGCAATAAACGCGAGCAGCTGCCCATCGACAAACAGGGGGGCGATCAGGGTCACGTCAGGCAGATGCGTACCGCCCAGAAAGGGGTCATTGAGAACCACCATGTCGCCGGCCTGCCAGTCCAGACTTGCCACGATATCGCGCATGGCAAAGGCCATGCTGCCCAGATGAACGGGAATGTGCGCGGCCTGGGCGCAAAGCTCGCCTTCGGCATCAAACACGGCGCAGGAGAAATCCAGGCGATCGCGGATGTTGGGGGAAAAGGCCGCCCGTTGCAGCACCGCGCCCATCTCATCACAAATGGCATTCAGTCGGCTGGAAAAAATACTCAGTTCAATCGCATCCATAGGCCGCAGAGTGTACATTAAATACCGGCCAGGCATAAATTGCTCAACCGGGATTGAACGCTGAAAAACATGCTTGACTGAAATGCTTGGTTTTTATATCATACCCGTACACTTTACAATTGATATGTCGACTGAATTTAAATACAACGAACAAGGAGATCTTTTCTCATGTCACACGAATTGCCCGCATTACCCTACGCACAGGACGCACTGGAACCGCATATTTCCGCTGAAACGCTGGAATACCACTACGGCAAACACCATCAGACCTACGTCACCAATCTGAATAATCTGATCAAGGGCGGCGAATTTGAAAACGCCTCCCTTGAAGACATTATCATGAAAGCTGATGGCGGCCTGTTCAACAATGCTGCCCAGGTCTGGAACCATACCTTTTACTGGAACGGCATGAGTCCCAACGGCGGCGGCGAACCTGCCGGCGCACTGGCAGAAGCCATCAACGCCGCGTTCGGCTCGTTTGCCGATTTCAAGCAAAAGTTTGCCACCTCCTGTGCCACCAACTTCGGCTCCGGCTGGACCTGGCTGGTGAAAAACAGTGATGGCAAGCTGGAGATCGTCAACACCAGCAATGCCGCCAACCCCATGACCGACGGCAAAACGCCAGTGATGACCTGCGATGTCTGGGAACACGCCTACTATATCGACTACCGCAATGCGCGGCCCCAATATGTAGAACACTTCTGGAACCTGGTCAACTGGGATGCCGTGGCCAAAAACTTTGGCTAAGCATCGGCCTGATATTGCAGGGCGGGTTCAACCCGCCCTCGGTTAATTTGCCCCCGGCCGTTTTCCCCCAAGCATTTTTTAATACCCCCATTACCCCAGCAGAGTTTGCTCAGCACAGCAGAAACCGCTAAAATTCTGCGTTTGCAGCGGTCTCCAAAAGGGACTGCTTTTTTGTTTTCACGAGTAAAGAACCTGCTATGAATACACATCTGATGCAGAATTACGCGCCGCTGCCGGTCACCTTTAGCAAAGGTAAAGGCGCATGGTTGTGGGATGACTCGGGCCGGAAATACCTCGATGCCCTGAGCGGTGTCGCAGTCTGCGGACTGGGTCACGCGCATCCGGCTGTCGCAGAGGCCCTCTGCACCCAGGCCCGGACGCTTGTGCATACATCCAACTGGTATCACACCGAACATCAGGAAACCCTGGCGCAAAAACTGACCGCGCTGGCAGGCATGGAACGCGCGTTCTTCTGCAATTCCGGCGCAGAAGCCAATGAAGCGGCGATCAAGCTGGCGCGTCTCTATGGGCATCAGGAAAACATCAACAATCCGGCCATCATTGCCATGAAGGGCAGTTTCCACGGTCGCACCATGGCGACCCTCAGCGCCACTGGCAACCGCAAGGTACAGGCCGGTTTCGAACCGCTGGTGAAAGGGTTCGTGCGCGCCCCCTATAATGATCTGGAAGCACTGGACACCATCGCCCAGAACAACCGCGATGTGGTCGCCGTGCTGGTGGAACCGGTTATCGGCGAAGGCGGCATCCAGATACCGAGCGAGGACTACCTGCCCGGCATTCGCAAACTCTGCGACGACAACGGCTGGTTAATGATTCTCGATGAAATCCAGACCGGCATAGGCCGCACCGGAAAATGGTTCGCTTTCCAGCACAGCACGATCTCGCCCGATATTATTACCCTGGCCAAAGGACTGGGCAACGGCGTACCCATTGGCGCCTGCCTGGCCAAAGGGGTCGCGGCCGAACTCTTTCAGCCCGGCCATCACGGCAGCACCTATGGTGGCAACCCGCTGGTCTGCGCCGCAGCCCTGGCCGTACTTGATACGCTGGAAAAAGAACAGCTAAACGCACGCGTCGCCCAGCTGGGCGAAACCATGCTGGCGGACTTCAAAACCGCCCTGGCCGATGTACAGGGCATCGTCGAGATCCGCGGCCTCGGTCTGATGTTGGCCATCGAACTCGACCGCCCCTGCCCTGAGATTCTCCAACAGGCACTGGACGCCGGCCTGCTACTGAACGTGACTGCGGGCAATGTTGTTCGTCTGTTACCACCACTGATTATCAGCGATGATGAAGCCGGGCAAATTATTACTATCACCTGTGATCTGATCAAAAATTTTCTCAGCACAGCGCCCGCATAAAATACGCGAGGGTTTTCCTATGACTCAACATTTCCTTACCCTGCTGGACATCGAACAGGACGATCTAAAAAAACTGATCCTGCGCGCGATTGAACTAAAAACCATGCACAAGACCGGCGAAGTCTACCAGCCCTTTACCGGCCTGGTGCTGGGCATGATTTTCGACAAAGCCTCCACCCGCACCCGCGTATCATTTGAAACCGCCATGGCGCATTTTGGCGGTCACGCTATTTTTCTTTCCCCCCGCGATACCCAGCTGGGCCGCGGCGAACCCGTGGAAGACAGCGCACGAGTGCTTTCCAGTATGGTCGATGCGGTGATGATCCGCACCTTCTCCCATGAGCTGGTTAAACGTTTTGCTGAATATTCCAGTGTGCCGGTTATCAATGCCCTGACGGATTACTGCCATCCCTGTCAACTGCTGGCCGACATACAGGCCTACACCGAACAACGCGGAGATATTGCCGGGCACACCGTGGCCTGGATCGGCGATGGCAATAATATGTGCCATTCCTATATCAATGCCGCCATTCGCTTCGACTTTAAACTGAACATCGCCACCCCCCCCGGCTATGAACCCGATGCCAGCCTTGTCGCTAGCGCCAGTGATCGAATCCATTTCTCGCACTCACCAGAGGACGCAGCCCACGGCGCTGATTTGATTGCCACCGATGTCTGGGCCAGCATGGGCCAGGAAGAAGAGCAGAAAAAACGCGAACGGGACTTTGCCGGTTATGAGGTCAATCAGGCACTCATGGACATGGCCCACAACGACGCCCTGTTCACTCACTGTCTGCCCGCCCACCGCGGCGAGGAAGTCAGCGCCGGTATAATTGACGGTCCACAAAGCATCACCTGGATAGCCGCTGAAAATCGCCTGCACAGTCAGAAAGCGCTGCTGGAGTATTTGCTGAAATAAAGGTGACTTTCAGCACCCTTTCCGGGGAGCCTGGTACAGTGAGCTAAATAGCTACGATTATCTTTTTTATTATACTTTTACAATCAAGAGGTTCTTCTGTATTAATATTAATCACTTTCTTCCCATAACTGTCACTCAAATCCTGCTGCTGTTTCAACTGCTGATCCAATACAGCAAGATCAGCGTCAGAGGCGCCCTGTTTCCTGTTCATAATACGCTGTCTTAACGTTTGTTCTGACGCGTTGAACACCAGTATCGAAAACGAAACCTGTTTCTTTTTAGCAATCGCTTCGAATTGTTCAACGTATACATTTTTTAGAAATGTTGCGTCAACAATCACCGAATATCCCGCCTCCAGAATTTTATCCGCCAGCTCGCCCAGCTTTCCATACGTGCGTGCAGTTGCAGAAGAAGTATAAATGCCTTCCCCCATATCGGCTTTGGCTTCCTGATTTGCCTGCAATCCAAATAAGCGTTTGCGTTCGACATCGGAGCGAATTCGAATTGCACTCAGTTGTTCCAGTAATGTTTGGGTTATGGTGGTTTTCCCGGATGCGGATAAGCCGCGCGTGATAATCAACACCGGTGCAGCCCTCTGCGTATAACTTTGTGCAAGCGCCAGATAAACTTTCAAATCTTTTTCGGCCCTGGATTTTTCCTTATAGCTGATCCCGGCCTGACCTGCACGAATGGCGTCCACCTTGGCCCGCACCATCGCCCGATAAAACAGATAATAAGGTAATACGGTAACGCCTGCATAGTCACCCGTGCGTTCCAGATAGTCATTTAAAAATCTCTGCGCCAGTTGCGGCTGTTGCCTGTCTTGCAAATCCATTACCAGAAAAGCAATATCACTAATCACATCAATCCAGCGCAATTCCAGGTTAAATTCAATGCAATCAAATAAAACAGGTTTATTATCAATCCAGGCCAGATTGCGTAAATGCATATCGCCGTGACCTTCACGTATAAACCCCGCCTTTTTTCGTTGCTGAAATACCTGTTTAAGCGAGTCAAATTCCGA
>DRJN01000395.1 GCA_011052165.1 Gammaproteobacteria bacterium | reverse complement strand
TTGGGGATAAAAAATAGAGTGCAATTTCACGGCCCTGCGAAGTCCGAAAAGAAATGGGAATGGATTGCCGGTGCTTCAGTGCTTGTTTTGCCATCAAGATCTGAAAATTTCGGTAATGTCGTGCTTGAGGCTATGGCTGTTGGAGTGCCCGTTGTTGTTACACCGGAGGTTGGTTTGGCCGATACGGTCAAGCGTTCGGGGGCCGGTATAGTGGCTGACGGGAATCCAGAGGCGATAGCCGCAGCGATTAAAGAGATAATTTATGACAGCGAGAAAGCCCACAGCATGTCAGATGCCGGTTGTTCCACAGTGGAGACAAAATATACGTGGGATAACGTTGCGAGACAAATGGAAGAAGTCTATCAGAATATAGATAGAGGGCAATGAGCAACATCCCAATAAGTGCAATGGTTTTTACTCTGGATGAGGATATCCATCTTCCCGCTTGTTTGGGGAGTCTTTCTTGGTGCGATGACGTCATTGTAGTGGATTCTTTTAGTTCAGATAAAACAGAAGCAATTGCCAGAAAATATTGCGCACGGTTTTTGCAACATTCATTTGAAGGTTTTGGTTCACAAAGGAACTGGGCTCTTGAGCAGGCTGACCCAGAATATGATTGGGTTTTGATCCTGGATGCTGACGAGCGGGTGCCACCAGAACTTGCTGATGAAATGGGTCGGGTTGTGAGGGAGGCCCCTGAAGGTATAGGTGCTTACCGTGTACGGCGGCGTTTCTATATGTGGGGACGTTGGCTTTGTTACAGTAACCTCTATCCTACCTGGGTGGTGCGACTCATACATAAGAATAAAGTGCGTTACATCAACCGTGGGCATGCGGAGACTCAGGAAGTTAAAGGCTCCATTGGCGACTTACAGTACGATCTAATTGACGAAAATATAAAAGGTATCGATGAATGGTTTGAACGCCAGAATCGTTATTCCAGAGAAGAAGCAGTTTATGAGGTGGAGATCGCTGGCCACCCACTTAATCTGCATGAGTTGTTTTCCGGTAGTTCCATGGTCCGCCGGGCGGCATTGAAGCGCCTGGCTTTGCGTATGCCTGCACGCCCTTTGTTATATTTTACCTATAGCTATATATGGCGACGTGGTTTTCTGGATGGCAAGGACGGTCTGGTTTTTTGTTTAATGAAGGCCCAGTATCATAGGATGATTATGATAAAAAAATATGATCTGCGTCGTAGCGGAGGGGATGCTTGAGTTTATCAGTGCTGGTGACTGGTGGTGCAGGCTATATTTCAACGTATGTTGGCAGAAACGATTTCTGTCGATAATTCTAATTGAAGGCAAGCTTAGGCGCTAGCAATACTAGGAAGCTCTGATTAATTCGTCATTCCGGCCGTAGCGAAGCGGAGAGCCGGAATCCAGAGCTTCAAAATCAATAGATTACTGGATTCCCGCCTTCGCGGGAATGACGAAACTGGAATTAACCAGAGTTCCCTAGAAGGGTAATAAAAACTGCAAATATCCAATATTTAGATCACTGGCCACTGTATTAAGAAGTGTAGTCATATTCTATGAAGTTTGCTCCAAATTAGAGATGTATATTCATCTCTGGTTCCCACGCTCCCGCGTGGGAACCCATAGCCCTACCACCGAGCCAAACATATGCCTTCCCACGCGGGAGCGTGGGAACTAGGTGCATGCACAAACCAACAGCTTTGCCGGCATGATTTACCTGACCGTCGGCGACCACGATATCCCTGCGCACATTACCAGTGATTTGTGTACACTATGAGAGAAGCCAAAACCCCTATGAAACAGCTACAGTACCGCGTCATGGTTGGGAAATCCGGATATAGCAAATTATTATTCCCCTCACCCCAACCCTCTCCCGCAAGGAGAGGGTGCTAATGGAACAGTAGTGATTCTAGGTCTTAACGCTTTTCATGGCGATTCTTCCGCTTGCATCATTAAGGGTGATAAAATAATCGCAGCGGCAGAGGAAGAAAGATTCAGGCGTGTAAAGCACTGGGCAGGATTTCCTTCGGAGTCTATCGGCTATTGCCTGGACTCTGCCGGTCTTTCCATCTCGGATATCAGTCATATTGGAATCAACAGCGATCCGTCACAGAGCTTTTGGAAAAAGATCGGGTATACGCTTTCAGGCAAGGCAAGTCCGTCTTTGGTCCTGGAGAAGTTGCGGACGCGGGGAAAACGGAAAGGGGTGGTGGAGTTTCTACAGGAATATTATCCAAACGATGAAATAAAGGCCGAGCTCGTCGCGGTAGAACACCATTTGGCCCACCTTGCTTCTTGTTTCTATGTGTCGGAATTTGAGTCAGCCGCAGTCCTTTCCGTGGATGGGTTTGGTGATTTCAGCAGTGGGGCATGGGGCCGTGGTAAGGGCAATGAGATTGATGTGCAGAACAGGGTCTATTTCCCACATTCACTGGGGGTATTTTATCAAGCACTGACTCAATACATTGGATTTCCGCACTATGGCGATGAGTATAAGGTGATGGGGCTCGCGCCATATGGAAAGCCGAAATATATGGAAGAGATGCGGGATATTGCCCGCTTGGGCTCAAATGGGGAGTATTCCCTGAGTCTGAAATATTTCAGGCATCAACGGCACGAAATCGGTTACGAGTGGGACAATACTGCGCCCAGGGTCAGTCAACTATATACCGATGCCTTAGAGAGACTATTGGGGCCAGCGAGAAAGGAAGACGAGCCTTTGGAGCAGAAGCACAAGGACATTGCCCATTGTATCCAAAAAATGTATGAAGAGGCGTTTTTTAATACGTTAAATCATCTACACAAAGTGACCGGTGAAGACAAGCTGTGTCTTGCCGGGGGCTGTGCAATGAACTCGGTGGCCAATGGGAAGATATACCGTAATACGCCATTCAAGCATGTCTATATACAGCCGGCGGCCGGGGATGCGGGGGGGGCTGTTGGTGCTGCGTTGGTGGCGGCGCAAAGAGCCGGTATAGATGTATCGGGATCAAGCATGAAACATGCGTATTGGGGACCCGAATTTGAAGATAGTCAGATTCGGGAGGTGCTGGGGGCCAGGAGTTCGGCCTTAGAAGAGGAGAATTGCGAGATTGAGTATATTAGCGATGGGGACGCGCTAGCACGAAGGACCGCTGTTGCCATTTCGGAAGCCAAGGTCATTGGATGGTTCCAGGGCTCAATGGAGTGGGGACCTAGGGCACTTGGAAATCGTTCTATCGTTTGTGATCCACGACGGGGGGATATGAAAGATATTCTGAATCTTAAGATCAAGCGCCGGGAATCCTTCAGACCTTTTGCACCGTCGATTTTAAGGGAGCATGTGTCAGAATGGTTTGAAGAGGATGACGATGTTCCGTTTATGATGAAGGTATTCCAGATTCGTGAAGACAAACGCGCCAAGATCCCAGCCGTGACCCATGTCGATGGCTCAGGTCGTTTGCAAACGGTATGTCAAGAAACAAACCCTCGGTATTTCAATCTGATCAAAGAATTTTATAAAATCTCGGGTGTGCCGTTGTTGTTGAATACGTCCTTTAATGAGAACGAGCCTATTGTTTGTAACCCTGACGAGGCACTGGACTGTTTCTTGCGGACTAATATGGATGTGTTGGTGCTGGGCGATTATTTTATTAGCCGAAAGAGCCAGATTGAGAAAAAGTAGAGTTTTAACGCATTTTGCCAGCAATTCTGATTATGGCGTCATCCTCGGGCTTGACCCGGGGATCCAGAGAACTAAACGCATGCAACCTGCTGTTTTCTGGATTCCCGCCTTCGCGGGAATGAC
>DRJN01000394.1 GCA_011052165.1 Gammaproteobacteria bacterium | reverse complement strand
CGGCCGCGTTTTTCCAAATATCCGGCAATCTCATCCGCGGCCTGCTGCGAACTCAGACCGTTGAACTCCCCGGAGTTGATCAACTGCCCTCTGCCGGTAAAAGCCGCTTTGCGAATATCGGCTTTATCGTCATCCAGCGGCGCAATCACCGGCAACACGGGCAGGCCGTAGGTGCGCGCAAACTCCCAGTCACGCTGATCATGGGCGGGCACCGACATCACCGCGCCTTCCCCGTATCCCATGAGGACGAAATTGGCGATAAAGACCGGCAGCGAATCACCCGTGACCGGGTGCACGGCCTTGAAACCCGAATCGATGCCTTTTTTCTCCAGGGTCTCCAGCACGGCTTCAGCCGTACCGGTGGCGGCACACTCCTTCACGAATTCAGCTACATTGGCGTAGCGTGCGGCGGCTTCCTGCGCCAGCGGATGTTCCGGCGCCACCGCCACATAGGTCGCACCCATGAGCGTGTCCGGGCGGGTGGTAAACACTTTGAGTCCCTGGTCACGACCGTCAATGCCGAAAACAATCTCCACCCCTTCGGAACGCCCAATCCAGTTGCGTTGCATAGTGGCCACCTGATCCGGCCAGCCCTCCAGCTTGTCCAAATCCGCCAGCAGTTCCTCGGCATAATCGGTAATTTTCATGAACCACTGGGAAATATCCTTACGCTCGACCTCGGTATTACAGCGCCAGCAGCGGCCGTCGATGACCTGTTCGTTGGCCAGCACTGTGACATCGTTAGGGCACCAGTTCACCGGCGCGGTTTTCTTGTACACCAGGCCCTTCTTGAAGAGCCGCAGGAACAGCCATTGTTCCCAGCGATAATAATCCGGATCGCAGGTGGCCAACTCCCGATCCCAGTCATAGGCCAGTCCCAGACGCTTGAGCTGAGCGCGCATGTAGTCAATGTTGTCGCGGGTCCAGGCGGCTGGCGCCACTTTATTTTTCATCGCCGCATTTTCAGCCGGCAGGCCGAAGGCATCCCAGCCCATCGGTTGCAGCACATTCTTCCCCAGCATGCGCTGGTAACGACTGATCACATCGCCGATGGTATAATTACGCACATGGCCCATGTGCAGGCGGCCGCTGGGATAGGGAAACATGGACAGGCAGTAGAATTTTTCTTTTTGCGGATCTTCCACCGCCTTGAAGGACTGTTGCTTTTCCCAGAAATCCTGGGCCTGCTGTTCAATATTGTCTGGCTGGTAACGGGCTTCCATCGTACAGTTCGTCTCGCTTTAATTTTTCAACTTCCAGAGTCTGAATTCCTCCAAAGATTGCTGCGGGGAGGTTCATTCAAATGAAGGCTGTTCATAATTTTTACTGGTCTGCGCAAGGATAACGCAGGCGATGAACTCCCCACAACAAAGTCCGAAACAAAGCTTGCGAAATAACAGGTTTGGCTTGAAAATCTCAGTATTCGGTCTGATAGTGAGACCATGCAGCAAACTAACCGGAGGCCGTCGCCATGACCGAGAATAACCAGGAAAAACTCATTCATGCCTATAACACTATGCTGGGCCGGGTAAAAGATGGCCTGAAAGACGTGGAGGAACACGCTCTCCCGACCATCAAGGAGTTACTGAATAAAGCCGCCGAGACCGCCTCGGAGCTGGAAGAACTCACCCGGGAGGAAGCCGAAAAAATCAGCAACTATCTCAGGCGCGATCTGAACGAAGCGGGTGAGTTCCTGTCAGAAAATGGCCGGCAATTGAAAGAATGGCTGAAATTCGATCTGGAATTTGCTGAAATACAACTGGCCGAACTGTTTGCCAGTGTCGCCGATCGTACCCGTATCGAACTCGACGCCCTGGCTGAACACGCCCGCCGGGTCGGTATCTGGCACACTGGTGAAATTACCGGTATCGGGATTCTGATCTGCACTGAATGTGGCGAAAAGCTGCATTTCGAGAAAACCGGCCGCATTCCGCCCTGTCCTAAATGCCACGGCACAAGTTTTAAAAAGGCCTTCAGCGACACCGACAGTGAGTAAAGCCGATAACGGCAAATATTTTTTATCCGGCAGGTTGAAAGAATCCGGATCCGGATCCGAATGGGGCACTGTATTACATACTGTCAGATTTTATTCCATCATAAGGACTATGGCTGCCCGACCATCGTGATTTACAACCGCGCGAAGTCCGGAGTGAAACCCATCAAACCATTTTAACAAGCTGACAAATAACGTAACTATTCAGCACAATTGCCGAAGGGTGCTATATTAGGTTGGCACCGAGCAAAGTGAACCACCACAGGCACATCTTTTTGTCGCCCAAAGCTACGTTAAAAAATCTGCCCTGTGCGGATTTTCAGTTGATGGGTTTCGCTTCCCGCTCTACCCATCCTACGGATACCCAAAAGTGGGTAGGATGGGTAGAGCGGGAAGCGAAACCCATCAACATATCCTCAGGAGTAACCTGTTTTGCTGAATAGTTACCAAATAACCATGGATCGACGTCGTTTTCTTTTTAGTATAAGCGCGAGCATCGTGGCCACCAGCGCTCTTCCCTTTACTATTTTGGGCGCGATGCAAAGTGTCCAGGCAGCGGTTATCCAGAGACCGCCGACCATCGCCGGTCTGACGCTGGCGCAATGGGATGTCATTGCCCTGATTCAAGAGCATCTGCTGCCTTCCGAATCCCGCTCACCCGGGGCAAAGGAGATTAACGCCCTGAGTTACTTCCAGTCTGTCTTAACCGATCCCCGGCATGATCCCGCTGATAACCGGTTTCTTTTACGGGGGCTGAACGTGATTGAGGCAGAGGCACAAAAAAAATGGCAACGTCACTTTTCAACCCTTGACCCGCGCCAGCGTGAACTCAACCTGCGAGACTATGAAAAAACCCGTTATGGCAGCAGTTGGCTAAACATGCTGCTGGACTACCTAATGGAAGCCCTGCTCACCGATCCCGTTTATGGTGGCAACCCAAAAGGGATTGGCTGGAAGTGGCTGCATCATACGCCCGGCTTTCCACGCCCGCCCCACAAAGAATACTCGGTGTTTGCGTGAACCGGGATTTTGATATCTGCGTGATTGGCAGCGGCGCGGGCGCCGGACCCATTATCTGGATCCTGGCCAAAGCCGGTTACTCGGTGGTGGTGCTGGAAAAGGGTCCCTACCTGCAAACAAAGGATTTTTTCAAAGATGAACGCAACTGCTGTCTGCGCGGGAACTACAAACCGGATTTGCGCGACGAACCCCAGATCGTTGTAGAAAAAGACGACAATGACCACTGGCATGCACGCAACACCTATCGATCCGGTATTGATTTCTGGAACGGTAATATAGTCGGTGGCTCCAGTAATTTCATGAGTGGCTTCTTCCATCGCCTGAAACCTGTGGACTTTCATCTGCGCTCTACTTTCGGTCCCGTCAAAGGCGCCAACGTGGCAGACTGGCCCATCCGCTATGAGGATCTGGAACCTTACTATACCAAGGTCGAAAGTATCATCGGGGTCTCCGGGCGTATCATCAAGCACCCGTACCAGGAACCGCGCAGCACGCCCGATTTTCCCTACCCGCCGACCCGGGAACACCCCGTTTCTGAACTCATCGACAAGGCCGGTCAAGCGCTGGGCTACCATCCTATGCCCACGCCACGCGCCATTTTGCCCTACAACGCGCTGGGCCGGGATGCGTGCAGCTACAGCGGCTATTGTGGCGCCTACGGCTGCGCCACCGGGGCCAAGGGCAGCTCTCGCGCTGCACTGATTGATCAGGCGGTCGCCACCGGTCGCGTCCAGGTTCGTCCCTATTCGATGGTCAAGCGGATCAAAACCAATAGCAGCGGCAACATTACGGCGGTTGAATATTTGACTAAAGAAGGACAAACCAAACAAGTCGATGCCCACATCTACGTCGTGGCCTGTCAGGCGGTCGAAACCTCTCGTCTGCTATTGAATTCCACTGGGGCAAAATATGAAAACGGTCTGGCCAACCGCAATGGGCAGGTGGGCAAAAATCTGCTGTTTGCGGGCGGCGGTGGCGGATCCGGGCGGCTGGTCTATTCAAAAATGAGTCCGGAAAAAGCCAAACGGCTAAAAGTATTCGGCCCCTTTATAAACCGCGCTCTGCAAGACTGGTATGTCATTGACGATCCCGACTTCGGCCCCCCGCAAAAAGGGGGGACCATCGACTTCCTCCTCATGCATCCCAACCCTGTGGTGCGCGCCACGCGCCAGATTTACGGCGAAAACGGACTGATCTGGGGCAAGCCGCTCAAGCGCAAGCTGGAGCGCGATTTCATTGATAGCCGTTTCATTAAAATTGAAGCCTTCTGTGACTGGATGCCCATCGACGACTGCAATATCACACTCGACGCAAAAACGAGAGACAAATGGGATCTGCCCGTCGCAAGGGTACGCATCGGTTATCACATGCAAAACGTGCAAGTCGGCTGGTACCTGGCCTCTCGAGGGGCGAAAGTATTGAGAGAAATGGGAGCGGAAAACGTGGTCTCTTTCGCTTCATCCAAACCCCCCACCAACCTCATGGCAGGCGGCTGCCGCTTCGGGACTGATCCCGATACCTCCGTACTGGACGCCGACTGCCGCAGTCATGAAATCGACAACCTGTTCGTCAGTGACGGTAGCTTTATGCCCACCGGCGGCAGCGTTCCCTACACCTGGACTATCTATGCCAATTCATTTCGTGTGGCGGATAAGATTCTTGCTCAGCTTGGCGGGGAAAAACAACGTTCATCCAGGCGTCAGAACAGCTAACCCCCGGCTTATTGATGCCAGAGAACAAACTGACTTCTATTCCCGGACAGGCTCCGGCTAAAACCGTCGCGGACGTATCCAGAACCAGCTGACACCGACTACAGCACCGAATGCCGTATAACAAACGACAAAGACCCATACGGGTGCTTGATAGTACAACAAGTTTTCCAGCCAGTGTGATATGAAAGAACCGGAATAAACGGTATCGCCAGCCCGTGAACGGAACGCCATTTCAATAGTGGTAAGCGGGCAAGTGACATCGAACCACGACTGAACGACGACCACACCAATCGCGGCAAGATGCGTTAACCGGAACCAGGGATTGCGAACCCAGGCCCATGCGCGAACCTTACCGGCAAATATAAGCACCAAACCCAT
>DRJN01000393.1 GCA_011052165.1 Gammaproteobacteria bacterium | reverse complement strand
CGCCCATCCATGGGCTTCGCAACATAAGGTCATCCATGACCAAATCCCAGAGGGAGAGGGGGCTATGATGCAAATACTGTTGCAACGATTAATAGCTATCGCGCTGAATAGTAACAATTTATTTATTCACACGTCGGCAAAGCGGGAAGCTGCGCCCGTCCAGCGTTCAATCAGTGCCTCGGTACAACTGGAATGGTTTTCCAGCAACCTGTCCGCCACTCTCGCGACTTGTTCCACCAGTAATTGATCCCGTTGCAGATCGGCAATCTTGAACTGCAGCAGGCCGGTCTGCCGGGTTCCCAGAATTTCACCGGGACCCCGCAGGGCCAGATCCCGGCGGGCAATCTCAAAGCCATCACTGGTTTCACGCATCACCCCCAGACGTTCACGCGCCTGCTGTGAGAGTTTTTTATACATCAGCACGCAGACACTGGCTTGCTCACCCCGTCCCACCCGGCCACGTAACTGGTGCAGTTGCGCCAGCCCCAGCCGTTCCGCATTTTCGATAATCATCAAACTGGCGTTGGCCACATCCACGCCAACTTCGATCACCGTGGTGGCCACCAGCAGATCGATCCCGCCCTGCTTGAAAGCCTGCATCACGGCTTCCTTTTCCGCCGCCTTCATCCGCCCATGCACCAGCGCAATTTTTATGTCGCTTAGCGCTTCCTGCAATTGCTGCGCGGTCTCTTCGGCGGCCTGGCATTGCAGGGCCTCGGATTCTTCAATCAGGGTACAGACCCAGTAGACCTGTTTACCTTTTTGACAGGCACGATGCACGCGTTGCACGATCTCGTCACGGCGCGATTCGGGGAGCACCACGGTTTCAACCGGCTTGCGTCCCGGAGGCAATTCGTCAATGACCGAGACATCCAGATCGGCATAGGCTGCCATACTGAGGGTGCGGGGAATGGGTGTGGCCGTCATGATCAACTGGTGGGGATAACGGTTTCCATCCCGCCCCTTTTCTCGTAGCGCCAGCCGCTGGTGGACACCAAAGCGGTGCTGCTCATCCACCACCACCAGGCCCAGGCGAGCAAAACACACCTCATTCTGAAACAGCGCATGAGTACCCACGGCAATCTGACTTGCACCGTCGGCCAGCTCGGCCAGCGCCTCTCGACGCTGAGCGGCTTTAAGTTTGCCCGATAACCATGTTACCTGGATATCGAGCGCCTTCATCCAGTGTTCAATATTATGAAAATGCTGCTCCGCCAGAATTTCAGTGGGCGCCATGATCACCGCCTGGTACCCCTGCTCGACGGCTGACAGGGCGGCCAGTACGGCTATGACGGTTTTGCCCGAGCCGACATCGCCCTGTACCAGCCGCTGCATGGGTCGCGGCTGCTGTATATCTTTTTCTATCTCCGCATATACGCGTTGTTGCGCCACGGTTAATACAAACGGCAGGGCATCGATAAAATGCTGTGCATGGATTCCGGCTTTAAGCACGGGGGCAACATGTTGTTGCATACGGTATCGTAACTGCCGCAGACTCAGGTAATGCGCCAGCAGTTCTTCAAAAATCAAGCGCTGATAAGCAGGGTGCCGCGCGTCCTGTAAATCGCTGATGCGGGTGTCGGTGGGCGGTTGGTGAATGAACAACAGGGCCTGTTTCAACGTGGGCATCTGTTTTTCCGCCAGCAGGGTGGGGGGCAGCAGTTCCGTCAGCTGTATTTTATCCTGGGCCAGATATTCAATCAGTTGCGTCATCAGTTTGCGCAAACCGATTTGGTGGAGTCCCTCGGTCACGGGATAGACCGGCGTCAGTGTTTTATCTGTTTCAGATGGGCCTTCGGGTTCGGAGGTATCCGGGATCAGCCGATATTCCGGGTGTACCATTTCCAGCCCCTGCGGACCGCGCCGGACTTCGGCAAAACAACGAAGCCGTACGCCATGCGCCAACTGCTGTTTTTGCTGGTTTGAAAAATGAAAAAACCGCAGCAGAATGGAACCACTCGCATCACTGATCTGAACCAGCAACATGCGCCGACGGCCGAATTTTATTTCACTGAGATCCACCGTGCCTTCAACCAGCACTTCTTCGCCGGGGCGCAGGCTACCGAACGCGCGTATCCGACTGCGATCCTGATAGCGCAGGGGCAGGTGAAACAAAAGATCGGAGAGACTGACAATATTCAGCTTTGCCAGCCGTTCGAGCATCCGTGGTCCAACGCCCTTGAGAGAGCGTAAGCTGTTTGCTTCTGTCATAGTATCAAATCCATTTAATACTCATGCGATAGATCCAGCAGGCTCAGGGTAAAACCATCACCGCATCCATTTCAATCGGCGCCCCCTTGGGCAGGGCGGCGACACCGACCGCCGCGCGTGCGGGATAGGGTTCATTAAAATACGAAGTCATGACTTCATTCACCAGCGGAAAGTGATTGAGATCGATCAGAAAGACATTCAGTTTGACGATATCATCAAGATCACCCCCCGCCGCCCGGCAAACCGCCTGAAGATTATCAAATACACGATGGATCTGCACACTCATATCGCCTTCCACCATTTCCATGGTTTCCGGCACCAGTGGAATCTGTCCGGAAAGATAAACCGTGTTATTCACCTTCACCGCCTGCGAATAGGTACCAATCGCCTGCGGCGCATTCTCAGTCTGGATGATTTTTCGATTCATGGCTTTTTACCTTTTAATAATGTCAGGGACAGGATTAAACATATCAATCGTTGCATAAGTATTCGCATGTGTTTTATCCCCTCACCCCAACCCTCTCCCAGAGGGAGAGGGGGCTAT
>DRJN01000392.1 GCA_011052165.1 Gammaproteobacteria bacterium | reverse complement strand
CCCTGGATGGGCGCTAAAATTATTCGCGGATGGGCGCGCTGGCATGCGGGTCCTGATTTTTGGCATAATCCCCGCTTCTATAAAGGTGCTGTTGATGCCCTGATAAAGTTTGCCAATGGTTTCATTGATGTGCTGATCGAAAAGCTTGTAGATGATCAGTTTGATCTTGATTTCAGTGTCCAGGGTTTCCGTTGCATCCCGGAAAGCGGTGCACAGTTTTTCGGGATCCAGTGGATTGGTTTGTGGGCTGATCTCGATGCTGGGTGCAATTTGTTTCAAACGCTGTTCAATAGCGTGAATATCCTGCGCATAGTTAGCACGAATTTTGCTCGTCAGAGTGCTGATGGCCAGTGATTCTTCCAGATCCACGTCTTCCATGAGTGACAGGTTGTCACAGGAAAGATCACTGTTGTCCGGGCTTGTTTCATGACGGGCGGATTTGGGCGCCCAGAAATCAGAGAACAGGTTTTCAATATTTTTACGGTAATCAGACTCAATCTCTTTGCGTTTCAGACGCACGATGCGCATGGAGTCAAAGTAGACGGACTGATCGGTGTTGTTATCGGCCTTTTCCGCCATTTCAAACAGGCGGTCATCGGCGCTGTCGAACATCTGCTGCATCAACGTCCGGGCATACTGGGTACTCTGACTCTTAAAGCCTTCCAGGAGTTTCTGTGCCTTGACCCGGCTGTTGATACCGCCGTGATCGGGGTGTGAATCGAGGGAAACCACTTTGGACTGTGTGCTCATGCCTGGCCTGCCGTAAAAATACGTAGAGTGAGTCAGGGCGATGGACGCGAGTGGAACATATCGGAACAGCGGGGAGGCGGTTCCGGCAGCTCCGCAGTCATAGGCTGATGAGCCCTTAGATCGGTAGCTTTGCGTCCCCGGCTTTTGCCGGGTTTGCCCTGAGGTTTGATTACGTTCTAAGTATCGGTACAGGCGGTAGACTTGTGTAGCTAAAAAACGTCAACTGCATCACAGTTAAACAAGTCAATCTCTTTGGGTGTCATTCCGCGCTGCTTGCTGCGAGGTAGCTTATTCGCTACGGCTTTATTCCTTATACTGGATGGCATTCAAAAACAGACCGACCAGTTGTGTGATCAAATCCGGCAAATGGGTACTCTGATAACGACTGGAATGGAGTATGCATTTGGCATACAGGGCTTCACGTACCATGCCCTGAAACATGAGTCCGGCGGTGCGTGGATTGATCTGACTGACTGCATTTTGCTGGCTGAGTTCCCGCATGCTGTATTCGATATAGTCGCTAAAGGATTTCCAGTGACTTTCGAAAAACTGCCGGGCAACCTGGGCGCCTTCCAGCGTACTCAGCATTTCCATTTTAAGATAATCCGGGTCACGGGCCACGCTACTGGCAAAGACCAGGGTCATGCGTAGCAGAACACTGCCGAAGTCATCGGGACTTTGGAGTGCGGCATCGACGTAGCTTTCCCGCTGTGCGGCGAGGGTATCGAGGACTTCACCATAGAGTGCCTCCTTGGAAGGAAAATGGTGGTAGAGCACCGCCGGGCTGACCCCGAGGCGGCTGGCGATTTCATCCACCGCCACCCCGTGGTAGCCCTTGTCGGCAAACAGCACCTTGGCCACCGCAAGAATAGATGCACGGCGTTCAGCCGCTTTCAGACGTTTGGCCATGTGGTCATGTTCTCTTTTACTGTTTTTTCAGCAGAAAAATGAATTCACCACCCACTTCTGAGGATGAAAGCAGTTCATTGCCGGTTTGTTTGCAGAAGGCTTCGAAATCCTTGACCGAGCCGGGATCGGTCGCACGTATTTGCAGGATCTCACCGGCTGTTAATTGTGACAGGGATTTTTTAGCCCGGAGGATGGGCAGGGGGCAGTTTAGCCCCCGGGTATCGAGTTCAGCCTGATGGGTGTTCATGGTCAGCTCCTTTTGTTAACTAAGTAAACGTTTATTAACTTAATACACTAGTGCTTGCTTGTCAAGCCAGATACGCCCGATGTGCTCATTGAATAATACTCAGAGTCCCGACAGGCATCCAGGATTAGGATAAAATACGGTGATGTTAAATTTTAATGAAATCAGCCTCTGGCGCGGCCCCCGTGAATTGCTGCGCAATCTAACAGTAAGTATTCACTCAGGCGAGAAAGCCGGGATTACCGGCGGTAATGGCGTAGGCAAGTCCAGCTTGTTTGCTCTGATTCTGGGGGAGATACAGGCCGACAGCGGGGAATTCAGTCTGCCGCCCCAGGCCGTGATTGCCCATGTTGCGCAGGAAATTCCGGCGCAGGAGATAGCCGCCATTGACTATGTCATCGATGGCGATGCCCCGCTGCGTCGCATCGAGGCGCAATTGCAACAGGCACAGCAGCAGGGTGATGGGACCCTGGAGGCGCAATTGCACGGCGAACTGGAGACCATTGATGGTTACCGGGCGCGCAGCCGGGCGGCCGTACTCTTGAATGGCCTGGGATTTTCGGAAGAAAAACAGAGCCTGCCAGTGAGCCAGTTTTCCGGTGGCTGGCGTATGCGTCTGAATCTGGCCCAGGCGCTGATGTGCCGCTCGGATATTTTACTGCTCGATGAGCCCACCAACCATCTGGATCTGGATGCAGTGCTCTGGCTGGAAGACTGGCTGACAGCCTATACCGGTACTTTATTGCTGATTTCGCATGATCGGGATTTTCTCGACAAAATCTGCAACCGCATTGCGCATATCGAACACCAGCAGCTGACCCTCTACCGGGGCAATTACAGCGATTTTGAGCAGGCACGGGCGCAGCATCTGGCGCAGCAGCAGGCTCAATTTACTAAGCAGCAACGTGAGCGAGCGCAGATGGAGCGTTTTGTCGAACGTTTTCGCGCCAAGGCGACCAAAGCGCGTCAGGCCCAAAGCCGGCTCAAGGCCCTGGCGCGCATGGTGGACATCAGCGTGGCGCAGGCGGACTCACCGTTCCATTTTCACTTCCTGGCCGAACAAACCCATGCTTCGGTATTACTGGAACTGGATGAGGTGGCCACAGGCTATGGTGAGCCGGATCAGCATTCTCCCCTGTTGTCAGGAGTTCGTCTGCATATAGCGCCCGGTGAACGGCTGGGGCTGCTGGGGCGCAATGGCGCTGGCAAGTCAACCCTGATGAAGCTGTTGGCGGGAGAACTTCCGCTCTGGGCAGGCCGGCGGCAGGAGGCGAACGCCTTGAAGATCGCCTATTTTGCCCAGCACCAGTTGGAACAACTGGATACACAGGCTTCCGCGCTGCTGCATTTTCAACGGCTGGACAAAAAAGCGCGCGAGCAGGATCTGCGTCATTTCCTAGGCGGTTTCGGTTTTCAGGGGGAGCGGGTAGACGAGCCGGTCGCCCCTTTCTCCGGTGGTGAAAAGGCGCGTCTGGTGCTGGCCATGATGGTATACCAGAAACCGAACCTGCTGTTACTGGATGAGCCCACCAACCACCTGGATCTGGCTATGCGCCATGCCCTGGTTGAAGCTTTACAGCGGTTTGATGGGGCGGTGTGCGTGGTGTCGCATGATCGTTTTCTGCTGAATATGGTGGCCGATCGTTTCTGTCTGGTGGATCAGGGGAGAGTAGAGGAATTCAGCGGTGATCTGGACGATTATCGACGCTGGTTGCTGGAGCGGGAACGGGAGTCCCGCACGGTGGGCGAAAACAGCGCGAGTCGCAAGCTTAAGCGCCAGCAGGCGGCAGACCGGCGCCGAATGCAGGCGCCACTACGCAATGAATTGCAAAAACTGGAAAAGCAACTTACCGGGACGACAGGAGAACTGGGGGAGGTGGACGAAGTCTTGCGGGATGAGGCAATCTATCGTCCCGAGAATAAACCCCGTTTGCTTGAAATGCTGAAAAAGCAGGGGCAGTTACAGCAACAACTTGATATGTTAGAGGAAAAATGGCTTCAGGATAGTGAAGTGCTGGAGCAGATCTAAGTGGCTGACAAAAAACACTATTTTAGCACTTTTATTTATCATTATTCAGGCTATGCTTACTAGCCGGTCACCCAGCCATTAATATGGATTATTAACGCAGAGGCGCAAAGGAAAAATTATTAATCAAGACCCTATAATTTCGGTGTCCCGGCACCTCTGCGTTTAATGCAAACCTTTATGGACGAACCCTCGCTAATTCTGTCCGCTATAAAATAATGGAAAAGCTACAAAAATTGCCGGATTGTGCTGTCAGGGAATCAGTGTCCTCCTTTGTGCATATTCGCAAGTTTCTAACACTGTCCATTGGCATTGTCGTGGTTGTGGTGGGGTTGGGAATACTGGTGTTCGTGTCGATTGATGAACTGGCTACCCTGGTGCCTTTTGAAATGGAGCGAAACCTTTCGCATCCGTATACCCGTGCTTTACCCCGCGACAGAGTGATGGACCAGTATTTGCAAAGTCTGGTCAATAAACTGCTTGCCGTGCAGAAACTTCCTGCCGGCATGCAGGTCACGGTGCATTATGTTGATTCTCCCGACGTCAACGCTTTCTCGACGGTGGGGGGCCATATCTTTGTTTCACGGGGAATGCTGGAAAAACTACCCCATGAAAATGCGTTGATGATGTTGCTGGCGCATGAAATCGCTCACATCAAATATCGTCATCCCCTGAAGGGGCTTGGCAGGGGTGTCGTGGCCAGCCTGATGTTGAGCATGCTGTTCGGTACGGCGTATAGTGATACCGTTGAGAGGGTCTTCCATGATACCGGTTTGCTGACCGCGATGAAATTCAGTCAGAATCAGGAGATCATTGCGGATGACGAAGGGATGCGCGTTTATTATCAGTATTATGGGTACCACAACGGTATAGCCGATCTCTATCGTGTGGTCGAGAATAACCGTCGGCATGCGACTTCAGGGTCATTTTATTCCGGGGTACAATCCGATATGGCTGAACGAATGCAGAACATCCAACGGCATTATCTAAAAGAAATGCAAAACGATCATCATGCTCTCAGTCCGTTCCCGCCCCGCATCCTCGCGCAACTACATCCTCAGTTGCGCTCTAAAACAAAAAACAAACATCCATAAGCCAGGTTTTTAAGTATGGCGGTCTTTCCCTTCTCGTATACGAACAACACACTGTTTTACCGACGCGCAGTGTCCGGCCTCGATGCGGGCAATCAGTATGGATATGGGTCCTTGATGTTAATCAAGGTTGTTTCCCTGAGCTTTATAGTAGGGTATTCTGTGTAGATCATAAACCGGTAATAAAATAAAGTACTAATATGAAAATTGAAGAACCTGCTAACCCCCCCACCATTAAAGGTTTTGCCCTGTTTGCCTTGGGATTTCGCCCATTTTTTCTGGCTGCGAGTCTGGGCGGCCTGCTGCTGATTCTATTCTGGTTAATCGTACTCGCTGGCGTGACAACCGCGAGCACTTATTATCCTGGCGTTTACTGGCATTCACATGAAATGCTGTTTGGATTTGTGACTGCGGTCGCCACTGGCTTTCTTTTAGCGGCGGTTCGAACCTGGACGGGCATTCAGACCTTGCAGCATACACCGCTGGCGTTGTTAGCGTTGCTCTGGTTACTGGGACGCCTGGCTCCGCTGGCTGTATTTCAATTGCCGGGGTGGTTGATTGCGCTGGTAGATCTCAGCTTTCTACCCGCTGTGGCCGTGAGCATCGCAATCCCGATATTGACAAAAGCACAAAAATCCAATTACATTTTTTTCATCCTGTTGTTACTGATGGACGCCGCCAACTTGTTAACGCACCTGCAATACCTCGGCTTCACTGAACATACCGCCGACATAGGTATCAGTCTGATGCTATATCTGATCGTCACCCTGATCATGGTGATGGGGGGGCGAGTGATTCCCTTTTTCAGTGAGCGCGGTGTGATGGGTTTACAGGCGCAAAGCTGGCCACTGATAGAAAAACTGGCGCCCTATAGCATTGCGGCTGTCGCGCTGTTGGCGCCTATTCTGCCCGACTCAATTGTTCTTGTACCGGTGGCTCTGTTTGCGGCTATCGTGCATGGGATCAGGCTTTATGGTTGGTACGACAAAAAGATGTGGTCCGTGCCCATGGTCTGGATCCTGCAATTGGGTTATCTATGGCTGGTCATAGGTCTGTTGTTACTGGCGCTTGTGCCACTGGCCTTGGTTCAACGCGAATTTGCTGTGCATGCGTTGACCACCGGCGGCATTGGCCTGATTACAGTGGGCATGATGGCGCGGGTGGCATTGGGCCACACGGGTCGGGAGATTGCCGCCAGCCGCCCACTGTTCTGGGTTTTTGTACTGGTCAGTCTGGTCCCCCTGTTTCGGGTGCTGGTGCCGCTGTTGATGCCCGACTGGTATCTGAAAAGTGTACTATTCTCTGGCGGCTTGTGGTGTGTGGCCTTTCTTTTATTTGTTCTGCTTTATGTGCCCATATTGATCAGGCCGCGTGTTGACGGACGACCCGGTTAGCGGTGGTTTTTAGTACCTTAGAAATGATTTTCTGTGCATTTTGCAGAAAATTATTTCGTGAAGGTACTTATACCCCTCAAGGGGGTACTGAACAGAGTCTTG
>DRJN01000391.1 GCA_011052165.1 Gammaproteobacteria bacterium | reverse complement strand
GTGCGCTGCATGCATTGCCTGAATGTCATGAACAAGGCGCTCTCTCCTGGTGATGACAAGGGTGTAACGATACTGATTGGGGGCAAACGAACCCTGAAGATCGGAGACCTGATGGGTACCGTGATTGTTCCGTTTATGAAAATGGAGACCGAAGAAGACTATGAGAAGATAGTTGAACTCGGCGCTGAAGCTATCGACTTTTTTGCTGAAAATGCCCTGGAACACGAGCGTACCGGTGAGATGATTGAACGTATCGGTCTGGCGAATTTTCTGGAAGGTCTTGGCGTTGACGTGGATCCAAATATGATCAGCAGCCCACGTAAAAGCTCTTATATCCGCATGGACGGCTGGGATGAAGAAGCCGAGAAGTGGTTCCAGCGTAAAGCTGAAGAAAAAGCTGCTGCGGTTGCTTAATTCAGGCTCGTCAGCGAAACAGGTTAAAAACTTTAGGAGAATAAAACATGGCATTAGAAGACATGCGTCATCCCATTGAATCAGGTTGCCCTGATGGTTTTCAATATATGCATCCGGCAATGCGTAAAAACTTCGGTCAGTGGAAATATCATGAACATCCACGCCCGGGTGTATTGCTTCATGTTGCAGAAAGCGGCGATGAGATCTGGACGGTAAAAGCCGGTACGCAACGCATTCTGGATTTGTTCAGCCTTCGCAAGCTCACCGAAATCGGTGACAAATACGGTGAGGGTTATGTTCGATTCACTATCCGAAGTAATATTGAGTACTTGTTGGCGGACAAAAGTAAGGTCGAACCTCTTATTAAGGCTCTGGAGGATGCCGGCTTTGTGGTAGGCGGTACGGGCAACTCAGTGGCCATGATTTCCCATACCCAGGGCTGGTTACACTGCGATATTCCAGCATCCGACGCTTCCGGTGTCGTTAAAGCACTGATGGATGAACTCATCGACGACTTCAAGAACTGCAATATGCCTAACCGGGTCCACATTGCCACTTCTTGCTGTCAAATCAACTGCGGCGGACAAGCGGATCTTGCTATCAATATCCAGCACACCAAACCACCGAAAATCGCCCATGATCTGGTGGGAAACATCTGTGAACGTCCAACCGTTGTTGCCCGTTGCCCAGTAGCGGCTATTCGCCCTGCTGTCGTTGACGGCAAACCTTCACTGGAAGTCGATGAGAAAAAGTGCATCTGTTGTGGCGCGTGTTTCCCACCCTGCCCGCCCATGCAGATCAACCAGCCGGAACACAGCAAGATGGCTATCTGGGTAGGGGGTAATCACTCCAATGCCCGCAGCAAACCAACCTTCCAACGTCTGGTTGCCTCGGGTATTCCGAACAATCCGCCGCGCTGGCCTGAAGTAGCGACGGTTGTTAAGAAGATCCTTAATGCATATAAAGAAGGCGCTAGAGATTGGGAACGTATGAACGACTGGATTGAACGTATCGGTTGGCCGCGTTTCTTCGAAGTGACCGGTTTGCCGTTTACCAAATATCATATTGATAACTGGCGTGGATCACGTGATAGTCTGAACGCGTCTACGCATATCCGTTTCTAAGGGAATCTTATATGAAGTTTGGTATACAGATTAATGAAGGTCCCTATACCCACGAGGCTTCAACCACGGCGCTGAATTTTGTCAGCGCCGCGATTGAGGCGGGCCATGAAATCTTTCGTGTATTTTTCTATCATGATGGCGTGAATAACGGTACTCGTTACACCACCCCACCACAGGATGACCGCAACCTGGTCAATGCATGGTCAGAACTGGCGGAAAAATACAATATCGATCTCGTAGTCTGCGTTGCTGCGGCACAACGCCGCGGTATTATTGATAAGGGTGAACAGGAACGTAACGGTAAGGATGGTAATAATATTGCCCCCGGTTTCCGTATTTCCGGTCTTGGTCAGTTAATTGAAGCGGGCATCCAGAGTGACCGTCTCGTAGTGTTCGGCGATTAAAGGAGAAACTATAAAATGTCTGAAACAAAAAAGTTCCTCTTTGTAAATCGTAAAGCACCTTACGGGACGATTTACGCATGGGAATCCCTTGAAGTTATTTTGATTAGTGCTGCATTCGAGCAGGATGTAAGCCTGGTATTCATTGATGATGGCGTTTTTCAAATTGCCAAAGGTCAGGATACCACTGAGCTTGGGATAAAAAATTTCTCGCCCACTTATAATGCATTGGGCGATTATGATGTCAACAAAATTTATATCGAAAAAGAATCATTAGATGCACGTGGGCTGACAGTCGATGATCTTCTTAAACTTACTTATGAAGACGAGGATGATGACTGGGCAGAGAAGGATTCCATTCACGTTGTTTCATCAGCTGAGCTGGTCGATATTATGGATCAGCAAGACGTTGTATTGAGCTTCTAGAGGGGAATAACCATGCCTATGCTACACACAGTAAATAAATCACCTTTTGAACGTGGTGCACTCGAATCCTGTATTCGCCTCGCTATAAAGGGTAGTTCCGTGCTTCTGATTGAAGATGGTGTCTATGGTGCAAGCAGAGGAACCGCTGCCAGTAATATGGTTGAAAATGCAATGAAGGATCTGGATTTCTATGTCTTGGGTTCTGATCTGAAAGCACGCGGTGTGGATGAAAATCGTTTAATTGACGGCATCACAGTTATTGATTATAGCGGTTTTGTGAAACTGGCTGTTGAAAACGACAAAGTCCAGGCCTGGCTTTAATTTTATTTAATAATTTGTAAAGAGGAGAACTCAAATGGGTATTGAAGTAAACGGTAAAACATTGGAAACTGATGAAGAAGGTTACCTGACTAATCTGAACGAATGGGTACCTGAAGTTGCCGGCATCATGGCTAAACTGGATGACACTGAACTCAATGAAAACCACTGGGAGGTTATTAATTTCCTGCGTGAATACTACGAAGAGTATCAGATTGCACCTGCCGTTCGTGTTCTGACCAAAGCTATTGGCAAAAAACTTGGCAAGGATAAAGGTAACAGCAAATATCTGTATGAACTGTTTCCTTATGGCCCGGGTAAACAAGCATGTAAATATGCCGGTCTGCCCAAGCCTACTGGTTGCGTATAATCGCAGCGTTCAGGGTGGGAGTATTCGCTTCTGCCCTGATCTATATAATATATTGGGTTAACTTTTCTTCTGAATTTAAACGTTGAGGGAGCGCTGGCATGTCGGCTTTGTCCGTATCCTATGCGATATTGTTTTATTTCGCGTTCGCAATATTGGTTGGTGGCCTGTTCCATAAGATTCGTCAGTATTGGCGTACGCCCACCCCATTAAAGATTGCCACAACACCTGCGCCGGTAACCCAGACGGGGGTTATACTGAGAATGGCGAGTGAAATCGTGCTGTTTTCCAGTCTCTTCAAATCTAATAAATGGATCTGGATTTTCGGCTGGATGTTTCACGTATCCCTCCTGCTTATTGTGCTGCGGCATTTTCGTTACTTTGTCGATAATACCAGCATAATATGGTTCTGGGTTCCTCTGGTTCAGCCGTTTGGTGTATATGCAGCCTTTACTATGATTATCGGTCTGACCGGGCTGTTAGCGCGCCGTATTCTAGTTGATCGTGTACGCTATATTTCTTCACCTTCCGATTATCTCATGCTTCTATTGCTGATATCCATCGCCAGCAGCGGCGCCATGATGAAATTTGTCAGTCACACGGATATCGTTTCCGTTAAAGCATTTTTCTCTGGCCTGATGACATTTAACTTTCAGCCGTTACCAGGAGATCCCCTTCTCTTGATCCATCTGGGACTGGTTGCCACGCTAATGATTATTTTCCCCATCAGCAAATTGCTGCACGCACCCGGCATATTCTTTAGTCCGACTCGTAACCAGATTGACAACCCACGTGAAAAACGTCACCTGGCCCCCTGGGCTGCTGAACTTGAAGCAGAGAAGGCGAAATAAATTGAACTCTTCTCACGCATACGTTTGAGGGCACTGATGTGGCAGACTTTGAAGTACCTGAATTAAAAGAAACACTCGATATTCCGAAATATGTTGACGGGGTCATGGCGCATAGTGCGCCTTACACCGCCAAAGCGGAGTTTCAGGAAGCACTGGGTTTTCCGGGCGAACTGCCGGAGAACTGGCAACAGGTGGCTCTGGAAAAAATGACCGATCTCAGAACGCGCTACCGTTCTTTTCAGGTCTATCTGGATATCTGCGTAAAATGTGGTGCCTGCACTGATAAGTGCCACTATTATATAGGCACTGCTGATCCCAAAAATATGCCGGTTGCGCGACAGGATCTGTTACGCAAAGTGTATCGTCGTTATTTTACTTTTGCAGGCAAGTATTTTCCTAAACTTGTGGGCGCGGTTGATCTTACAAAAGAAGTGCTGGACGACTGGTACAGTTATTACCACCAGTGTTCACAATGCCGCCGCTGCTCTGTTTACTGCCCT
This sequence comes from Gammaproteobacteria bacterium, assembly GCA_011052165.1. Classification (GTDB taxonomy): domain Bacteria; phylum Pseudomonadota; class Gammaproteobacteria; order UBA6429; family Thiohalophilaceae; genus JAADGZ01. The sequence goes on along the minus strand of DRJN01000391.1, from coordinate 2,496 downwards.
TATGGCATCGATACGGCTGAAATCTCCATGGCCGCACGCGAAATCATGGACAGCATCAGTATTGGTCAGAAATACTGTAACGAAATTTTAGGCAAGGTTTTTGTCATTGGTAATAACCTTGGTCTGCCCCAGCGCGCATTGGCGGATACCCTCGAAGGACTGGAAGAGGAAGTTGAAGAAGATACCGGTGTCGCGGTTAAATTTCCCCTCGATCAGAAAGGCGCCGAAATTCTGCTGGTTCCTCCTTCTGCTGATTTCTTCGCTGAACCTCACGTCGATGGCCTGATTGGCTATGCCAAGGTTTTCCATGAAGCTGGGGCGAGCTGGACCATGAGTTCCTATGCTTCTGAAGCCGGTAATTTCGGCATGTTTATTGGTAGTTATGAAGTCATGCAAAAGGCGGCGTTGCGTATTCGTAAAGCCGCTATCGATCTGGGTGTCAAACGCATCATTTTCGGTGAATGTGGGCACGCCTGGCGTGTGGCTTATGCCTTCCTTAATACCCTGGCGGGTCCTTTTGATTTTCTCGATCCCCGCTACCCGGTGCCGCAGCATATCTGTGAATACACCTATGATCTTATTCAGAAAAACAGATTGAAATTTAACAAGTCTGAAAATGATCATATGACGCTGACTTTTCATGATTCGTGTAACGTAGCCCGTGCGACCCGCATGGGTGACAAGCCGGGTGGCCAGTTTGACATTCCACGGGCCATTATTAAAGCGGCATGCAATAATTATGTCGACATGCCTGCCGATACCATTGGCGAAGCAACATTCTGCTGCGCGGGCGGGGGCGGCATACTGACTGATGATCTCATGGAGATCCGGGTCAAGGGCGCCCTGCCCCGTATGCAGGCGCTCAAAACGGTCAGTGTTGAAGACGGCGTAACACACATGGCCGCTATTTGTGCCATCTGCAAGAGTCAGTTTACCAAGGTGATTCCCTACTATGGATTCACCATGGATCAAATTGTCAGTGTTCATCAGCTCGTCAGTAACGCCCTCGTTTTAACGGGTGCGACCGGTGAAAATGATTCAAGCGAAAACGATGAAGGCAACACTGAGAAAGAATAATTAATCCGAATTATACTTATATGCGGTATGCGATACCGTATTAATTGCACAGGAGAACAGGCATGGCTACATCCCGTGATGATATGCAAAATGATACATTAACTTACCGTCGTTTCAAGGATGGTGACAATGAGTGGGGTTCACTGGTAGAGCAAATCTTCAAGGAAGATACCTCTCACAAATGTCCGACCTATATTACCCGTACCCCACCCTGCCAGGGCAGTTGCCCTTCGGGCGAAGATATTCGCGGTTGGCTGGACATTGTCAGCAATATTGAACAACCTTCAGAAGGGCTGAGCATGAAAGAATATGCCTTCCGGCGTTTAACTGATGCCAACCCTTTCCCTTCTGTCATGGGCCGCGTCTGCCCTGCGCCCTGTGAAGATGGCTGCAACCGTAACGAACTTGAAGACCATGTCGGCATTAATGCCGTTGAACAGTTTGTCGGCGACTCTGCTCTGGCAGAAAAATTCACCTTTGCCAGTGCGGGAAAAGAGACCGGCAAAAAAGTTGCTATCATTGGGGGAGGGCCTGCAGGTCTGGCGGCGGCTTATCAGTTACGCCGTATGGGTCACGCCTGTACCGTGTTTGATAATCACCCAACACTGGGTGGAATGATGAAATACGGCATTCCCGGTTATCGTACTCCGCGCGACGTGCTGGAGGGCGAAATCAACCGCATTACCGACATGGGTGTTGAAATCAAACTGAACACCTGGATAGGCAAAGATATCACTGTCAAACAGCTTGAAAAAGATTATGACGCTATCCTTTGGGCCGTTGGCGCTCAAGCGGGCCGCCAGATTCCAGTGCCGGGAGCCGACAAGGCGCCTAATGCGCTGACGGGTGTTGATTTTCTGGAAGCTTTCAACGATGGTCGCCTGAAGATAGTATCTGACAGGGTTGTGGTTATAGGTGGGGGCGATACCTCGATCGATGTGGCTTCCGTTGCCCGTCGTATCGGCCATATCAGTCAAATTGCGGAGAAAGATCGCCCCGAAAATATCATCATGGGCCATACCGCTCATGATGTGGCCTCTTCCGCAGTCCGTCAGGGTGCCGACGTCATGTTGCTGTCCCGTTCCCCTATTGAACAAATGCCTGCCGCACAACACGAGATTGACGATGCGAAACGTGAAGGTGTGGAAATTGTTAGCTGCGTCAGTCCGGTAGAAGTTATTCTTGGCGATGATGGGCGTGCAACCGCACTGCGTGTCGTCAAACTTGAAAATGACGGCAAAACCCCGATTGAAGGCAGCGAATATGACATTCCCTGTGACCTGCTGGTCTCCGCTATTGGCCAGGGTGGTAGGCTGGATGGCTTTGAAGAAATAGGCAATGAACGTGGACTGATTGATGCCGATGCCAATTATCAGGTTCCCGGTAAAGAAGGTCACTTTGTTGCGGGTGATATCATTC
>DRJN01000390.1 GCA_011052165.1 Gammaproteobacteria bacterium | reverse complement strand
ATCTCGGCGCTGATGCCCAGTGACTTGCCCGTGGTGCGCCGGTATTCGGCGGCAATGCGCCGAGCTTCACTCATTAGTTTATCAGCTGCATAAAGCGTCAAAGCAATAACCTTAATAAACAACCCCGCAGCAAGCTGGCGGAGTATTAAGTGGTAGCATGCTGATGGGTTTCGCTACCGGACTTCGCGCTTCTCATCATCCTACTGTTTTTCGCTGCAAGCAGCGGGGAATGACACCCAAAGAGATTAAATCAAACAATTGAAAGGATTATAGGGTAATTCCAGCTAAGACTCTAATTGGCCTGTTTTAGCCGCGCTCAACCGCGCCACGGATAATACGCCGATCATCAGCCTGTGAAAATACAAATGCACGGAGTCTATCCGGCTTTGTCTGGAATCAGATCAAAGACAGTCGATGTCTGGATATTAGCCCCTCAGGCGATCAGATCGATAGGCTGGTGCCCGTCATGACGTTGTGCGCGTTGCTCCGCCTCCGCACTCCGGGCCTGCTGTTCATGGATCGCGTCACGAACGGCACTGTTTTCCTGTTCGGAATAGGTCTGCCTGACCCGTTCACGCATGGCGCGTACCTGTTGTCGTGAATCAACCGGTACTTCTTTGCGGTCTTCAATCGCAAAAAAACGTGCTTCATTAGCCTGGCCGGCTGACTGCGCTACACGACGATCCTGCTCCTTCTGTGTCCTTTCACGGCGAGCAAAATCCGCCTTACGCTCCTCATCACGGCGATCACTTTGGCGTGAAGCCTGGACACTACGTTCATGGCTGGAAGATGTCGATTTGATTTCCATACCCCGAATTCTAGACTATTCCACTTGGAAACAGGTGGTAATTGGTCAAACTTTCGACAATTCATTACTGCTGATCGACATTACAAAAATAAGACAAGATATTGTTTTAGCTTGATTTTGACTATAATCAGGTATAAAACATGAAAAACCCGTGCCCGAACAGGAAAACATCAATATGCTCAGCTCGCGGTTCCTGACCAGGCCTCTGCTGCTATTGGGCCTGCTGCTTGGTCTGACAGCCCTGCCCGGTTGCAGCACGCTACGCGCACCCGCACCTGCGGATGCCGCTGAAAAATTGATGGTAGTGAAAACAGCTCGTCAGCTACTGGGTATTCCCTTTCGGTACGGCGGCAGCACGCCGAAGTCCGGCTTCGACTGCAGCGGTCTGGTGTATTACAGTTATCGGCAGGCCGGACTGAGCATACCCCGTACATCAAAACAGCAATATCACCAGGCGCGACCGGTCAGCCGCCGTCACCTGCGACCCGGTGATCTGATTTTCTTCCGCCACAATTATGGCGGCTTTGTGTCGCATGTGGGGATTTATCTGGGTAAGGGTGAGTTTATTCACGCCCCCTCCAGCGGCAAAAAGGTAACGATCGGCCACCTCAACAGCCCTTACTGGGAAAGACATTTCTATTCAGCCGGGCGAATTGACTAACGCTGATAGATTTTGGACTCGACAAAGACCTGGAACAGGTTTTCATCCAGTTTTCCCTTTTTCACTTCCGATTCAATCAGGTCCAGCGCCAGCTCACTGTTCAAACCCTGCCGGTAAGGCCGGTCGCCAGCTGTTAGAGCATCGTAGACATCCGCAATGGCCATGATTTTCGCTGGCAGAGGAATCGCTTCATGGGCCAGTCCCTGCGGATAACCACTACCATCCATGCGCTCATGGTGGGCGTGGGCAATATCCGGGATACCACCCAACCGGGAGGTCCAGGGGATCAGGGACAGGAAAATGAAGGTATGCGAAACGTGGGTTTCGATTTCTTTGCGTTCGGCCGCATTCAGGGTACCGTGTGCGCCACACAGGGCGGAAAACTCGAACGGTTGCATCAATAATTGCGGTTCGTGATCGACATTCTCGAACCGGTACCCCTCATAGTCAGCAAGCGCATCGATCGACTCGTCCAGCCGGCAATCCGGCTCGTTCAACGCCAGCACCCTATCAACAAAGCGCCGCAAATATGCTTTTTCCCGTATCAGCTGTTGTTCCAGACGCTCTTTTTCCCGCTGAAACTGTGCGGGCGCAAGTTTCTCCACGAGCTGTTTTTCCACCAGTCCCCTGTATGCCTGTTCCTGCAAACAGGCTTCAGCATAGCGCGCCCGGAGTTTCAGGGTTTCCAGTTCATGAGGATGAAGTTTCCTGGCCTTGGTCAGCACATGTTCGCGTACCCCCACCTTTCCAAAGTCATGCAACAGAGAAGCGTAACGCAATTCCTGCAACTGATTGCGGCTAAAACGGATCGTTTTCAGTTCGGGGCTACCATTTCTGTCCACCGCAATCGCCAGCTTTTCTGTATAATCGGCCACTCGAAAGGAATGCCCGGCGGTACCCGGATCCCGCGATTCAATGGCCTGCACGGATGCCTTAACAAAGCCTTCGAACAGGCTTTCGATTTCTTCATATAGCTGTGAGTTAATCAGAGAAATAGCCAACTGGGAGCAAACTGCGATCAGGATTTGCAAATCCTCTGCGCAAAACGCGTTGCCGCCATCCCGGTTGTCCACCTGCACCAGTCCCAGCACCTGATTCTGGTAGAGAATGGGGACGCACATCACGCTGCGAATGGCCAGATCCATAACCGACTCCTGCTGCCCATAGTGCAGATCACCCCGGGCATCATCAATCAGGATTGCCTGCTTGTTTTCCAGCACATTTCTAACGATACTACGGGAAATAGCGATTTTTTCATTCGCCTTGCCCGGTTTATCCCGATAGCGAACGCTCAGAGGCACCAGGCGGGTTTTCGTCTTTTCATACAACATCACAAAGGCGCGTTCTGCGCCAGAAAACAATTCAAAAATCTGCCCGGTAATGACAGCCATCAAATCTTCAAGATTGGTCGTCGCGCCCAACGCCATGCTGACCTGCACCATAGCCTGCATGCGTTTGACCGGTTTCTCATTCTTTGGAAAATCAGAATGTGTGTGTTTTTGCAGATCCTGCATCAATTGAGAGGCATCGACTATCAGGCTGGCATCCTGCTGCAGCGGACTCTCTTGGATCACCTCGAGGGTAGACGCATCATCATTGAATTCGAATGGCATATCCGCTGAAGCAGTACTCTGCCTGCGTCGATTCAAGAGATTATCCGCCTCAAAATCGGTAAACAGCAACTGCGTCTCCCCCAGACGGATGACTTCTCCATCATGCAGAGGATAACGCTGCCCGGGGATCAGCGGGGTGTTACCCAGGCAAGTGCCATTGGTTGAAGCCAGATCCTCGATGTAATAGGCGTTTCCATTTGCCGATATACGAAAATGATTACGGCTGATGTTTTCATCATCAATGTAGATCTGCGCGCCGGTTTTGCGAGTTTTCCCCTGTGCTCGCCCAATCGTCATTTCATCCTCAAGGCTGAACAGCATGCCCAGATATGTTCCATTTTTAATAATCAGGTTTGCCATCAGGCTGTATGATTGTCCATTGCCGGAAAAAGGAAGACGATCAGGTTTTCCTTAATAGTGAATCACCTACTGCCGATAAATATTTATCCAGACTGGAAATCGGCCATATGGGGGAAATGTTTAGTATTCCACGTGAGCAACCGAAGGAAGTGCCTATGGTGCACAAAAATCGTGCCCGGCCTGCCAGAAAAGCCTTACAATTAATAACGTTTAATAGAAATATCTATAATTTCAAAATATTACACGATCGTTATATAATCTGTGCGAGTATTAATCGTTGCATCAGTATTTGCACCATAGCCCCCTCTCCCT
>DRJN01000389.1 GCA_011052165.1 Gammaproteobacteria bacterium | reverse complement strand
TACTTAATCTGAACCAGACCGATCTTACGCTCTACTGGGAGCCGCTGGATAATATAGTCTCCTTCGACTTTGGCCTGACCCTCAAAAAATTCAGTGGCGAGGCCACCCTTGTCAGTACGGCCCTGGGTACAAGCAGCACGACCTTTTCACAAGTCATCCCCATGGGTTATCTCATGCTGGGCGTCTCCCCTATGCCGGGGCTGCTCATCAGCGCCGAAACCAACATAATCAAGTACAGTGGCAGCACTATCAGCGACTTTACCGCCAAAGTGTCCTATACCACGGATTATTTTCTGGGTATAGAAGCCGGGTACCGCAAGCAGGTTTATAAACTGGATAATGTCAGTGGCGTTTTTTCTGATATGCGATTCTCCGGACCTTTCCTCGGGGCTTATCTGAAGTTCTAAAACAGCGGATATGCGTTCCCACGCAGGAGCATGGGAACGAGGAAAAAACGTGCTGAATTTCTTTGGGTGTTATTCCCCGCTGCTTGCAGCGAAAAACAGTAGGATGATGAGCGAAGCGCGAAGTCCAGTAGGGAAACCCATCAGCATGCTATTAATCGTTGCAACAGTATTTGCATGTATTTTATCCCCTCACCCCAACCCTCTCCCGGAGGGAGAGGGGGCTATAGTGCAAATACTGTTGCAACGATTAATAGCACTTAATACCCCGCCAGCTTGCTGCGGGGTCGTTCTGCCAAAATTCCTGCTAATCCGTCACTTCATAATAATGAAGACTGAATAAGTCAGAACTGTCCCGCCAGACTTTTTTCTGCTTATAACCTGCCTGTCCGGCCAGCGCCCCAAACTCCGCCACGGTATATTTATATGAGTTTTCGGTATGTATGGTTTCACTTTCCCTGAATGTAAACTCCTGCTCGCCAATCGTGACCGTCTGCTCTACCGTGCTGACCAGATGCATTTCAATTCTGCCTGCCTGCTCATTATAGAGGGCTTTATGCTGGAAATACTCAAGATCAAAATTCGCATTTAACTCATCATTTATTCTATGCAACAGGTTTAGATTAAATTCGGCCGTCACGTCCTGGCTATCGTTATACGCCGCATGCAGAAGCTTTTCATCCTTCTTTAAATCAACGCCGATCAACAAGCTCCCGCCCTGACCTAACACCTGTGCAATATGACGCATGAAGACAATGGCATCATCAGGTTCAAAATTACCAATACTGGAGCCTGGAAAAAAAGCCACTTTATGAATATTCGGAGGGCAAAAGTGAAGTTTTACATTCGCGGTAAAATCCATGCAACTGGCATGGATATCAAGCCAGGGATATTCATTTGAGAGTTGTTGAACCGCACCGAACAAATGCACGCGTGAAATATCCATGGGCATGTATGCAGTGGGTTGTATTTCATCCAGCAAATAACGAACCTTCTCACAGCTACCGCTACCCGGTTCAATCAGCAGACACTGTTCACCGATCAGGCTGGCGATTTCTTCCGCATACTGTGTTAAGAGGGAAATTTCGGTTCGTGTCTGATAATATTCAGGCAGTTCGCATATCGCATCGAACAACCGGGATCCTTTAGCATCATAAAAGAATTTAGGGGGGATTTTTCGTGGCGACTGTTTTAGTCCCTCGATGACTTCGGTATAAAAATCATCGGCTAAGGGTTGATCGTCATAAAACTGTACCACGCCATGTTCCTGATAATGCATAAAACATCCTCTGCTAATTTAACCCTGACATCGCAGGCCGTTCGCACAAGACCAGCCTGGATACATTGCTCATCTGTCTGCTCATAGTAAGAAATGAACTTCCCCGCCGCAAGTTGCAGGTTTACATTTATGCGAACTATTTTCTCTCGGCCTGCCTGATCCAAGGACAATATTAATCGTTGCATAAGTATTTGCATCATAGCCCCCTCTCCCCTCTGGGAGAGGGTTGGGGTGAGGGGATAAAATACATGCAAATACTTATGCAGCGATTAATATCATGAATGTCATTTCCCGTTCTGTTTATTGCAGAGCAAATAAAAATCCCTGACATCCCGTCAGTTTGTTGCTAAAGTCAATTTATCGTTAAATCGGACGTTCCAGATCTCTCGTTCTTCCGGAACCTTACAATTTTGTGATAGTCACATCTACGAAAAAATATAGGTTGACTATAAAACTAATACTAAAAAAGGAACTTTCATGTTACCTCAATTGCCACTTGATAAATGGGAAGACACCAAGAACACCCTGCATTTATTTATGCAAATCGTGGGCAAAATTCGACTCAGCCTGTTTCCTAAAACAAACCACTGGTGGCATGTGCCCCTGTATGTCTCCTGCCGAGGACTTAGCACCCGCCCTATTCCCTATATTGAACGCTGGTTCGAGATTCAGTTCGATTTTATTGATCATCAATTGCATGTTTTGTGTAGTGATGGCCGTCAGGAATCTTTTTCATTAGAGGGCCAGTCCGTCGCCGATTTTTATCAATCGTTATTTGACGCCCTAAAGAAGATTGAGGTTCAGGTTTCGATTACCGCCAAACCCTATGATGTCCCCTTCAGCAACATCCCTTTTGCAAAAGACACGACACATGCTAGTTATGATCCGCAATGGGTCACAAAATACTGGCAAGCACTGGGCTTTGTGAATTCCACCTTTGAGATTTTTCGCGCCCGTTTTATCGGTAAAAGCACGCCCGTCCATTTGTTCTGGCATCATGCTGATCTGGCGCTAACACGTTTTTCCGGTAAAAAAGCGCCTACACTCGAAGGACGATCCAAAGCCGATCAGGAAGCCTACTCACATGAAGCTATCAGTTTTGGTTACTGGGTGGGGGATGATACCGTGCGCGAACCCGCGTTTTACGCCTATGTTTACCCTGAGCCTGAAAACATGACGGATGAACCACTAACCCCCACTGAAGCAACGTGGTTTACCGATTATGGCTATGCCATGGCATTTTTACCCTATGAAGCGGTACGCAAAGCAAAGCACCCGACTGAGTATTTACTCGACTTTCTGGAAAATGCTTATCAACTCTGCGCCAGACGCGCCGACTGGGATGTTGAAAGTTTAACGTTAGTACCTTAGAAATAATTTTCTGTGCATTTTACAGAAAATTATTTCGTGAAGGTACTTATCTTGTGGTTTATCCAGGTTAGGACAAACATAACAAAGAACACGCCGCCAGCTAAAGCGGATCGATCCTTTGGCCGGTTAATGCTGCAAGTCGAGCAGATTATTAGTGACCATACAGAGGCGGTAAACAGGTATCTATTGATTACAAATTAATTCACAGGGTAAACTAACAAAACTAAAAAACTTACTTTAAGAGGCGATGTGTGAAATTCTCTGAATTAAAAAAATGGCTAAGATCCGGTTCCTGGGATTTTGTCGTAAATAGCCGAACCGGAGTTTATTCTAAAAATTATGGCAGCTTTAACTGGAAAAATAACACCCTGTATTTTCGCCCAGGCACTGCCGATACCGGTGCCATATATGAAATTCTCATTCGTCCAAGTAAACCACAACGAGCAAACCGGATTTTCTTCAAACAAAAAAAACTGGAATACTGGGTACCTGAAGAAATTAATCCTTCTGTTATTCTGGATATCGGCGGTAACATTGGAACCACGTCAGTTTATTTTTCCAACCGGTTCCCGAGGGCAAAAATATATACCTTTGAGCCAGTCGTGGATAACTACAAATTATTAGAGAAAAATGCCACCAATAGTCCTAACATAAGCACATTCAACGTTGGATTAGGCGATCATGATGGTGAAATTGATATTTATGAGTGCAACGAAGAAGGCAACACAGGTGGTTTCTCCATATATGAATTGGATGTGGATAAAAGTAAAAAACAAACTATTATCCTGAAAAATGCCAATAAAATCCTGGCAGATAATAATATTACTCAAGTTGATTTAATAAAGATCGATACAGAAGGTGCCGAATACGATATCTTGACTACCATTGATAAAAACACTATCGCTAAAACCAAATGGATTTGCGGTGAATTACATGGCCATAAAGATTTTGAACTATTAGGTTATTTATCTGAGTGGTTTGATATTGGCATCAACAAGAAATTATACAATCGTCTGTCATTTTTCCATGCCAGAAACAAACTTTATGCTGACTCCATACCTTGGCGCGGCTAATTAATGTTTTGATAGCAAAAAGCAGCGTTTAAGCGATAAAAAGGCGATAAAATCAGGGTGAAAGATATAATTATCAGTTAGTTGCATAGATCCGACCCCGTATGCTGCCGCAGGGTGAACGGTAATTTCTAAAGTGAACGGGTATTTGGAACCGCTATTTGCTCGATCAATGCCGTAGCCTGAACAGCATATTGCTGGCTGCGCAAAATAACGCCAGGATGGTCATTTTTTATTGTCCGCTTTTATCCCCTGCCACGCTTTCTGAGGTAGAATACGCCGTTTTTGCCTAAGGTTGTTTTGCCCGCTTTATACGCATGTCAGATCCTGAACTCCTGAGTCCCCTCACCCCGCCTGCGCCCCTGGCTGCCGGCAATGTTACCCGCTGGGGGCGGTTATACGGCAGTAGTTTCGCGCTGGTCATTGCGCACATGGCGCAGCAACATGCCGGGCCACTGGTCATCATCACGGCGGATGCCGCCAGCGCCCAGCGGCTGGAATATAGCATCCGTTTTTTCCTGGGTAAAACCCCGGTTCCCATTCTATCCTTCCCCGACCGGGAAACCCTGCCCTGGGATCATTTTTCACCCCATCAGGACATTACCTCCGAGCGTCTGGCCAGCCTTTACCGCCTGCCTGATCTGGATAAGGGCATTCTCATTGTGCCCATGCCCACTCTCATGCACCGGCTGCCGCCCCGGCATTATCTGGATGGCCACGCGCTGCTGCTGGAAACAGGACAGAAACTGGATCTGGAAGCCATGCGCCTGCGGCTGGAGATCAGTGGCTACCATTGTGTGTCCACGGTGATGGAACACGGCGAATTCGCCGTGCGCGGCAGTTTGCTGGATCTCTACCCCATGGGCAGTCGGGAAGCCTACCGCATCGAGCTGTTTGATGATGAAGTTGAAAGCATCCGCATGTTCGATCCCGAGACTCAGCGCTCCAGTGACAAGGTAGACCAGATCCGCCTGCTGCCCGCGCGTGAATTCCCCCTGAATAAAGAAGGCATTAGCCACTTCCGCCAGGCTTTCCGGGCAAAATTCACCGGCAACGCACATCACTGCCCGCTCTACCGCGATATCAGCAATGGCATGGCCACCCCCGGCATCGAATATTATCTGCCCCTGTTCTTCGAACACACCGCCACCCTGTTCGACTACCTGCCTGACAACACCCTGTTACTGAATCTGGAAAATATCGAAGCCGCAGCCGAAACATTCTGGGACGAGATCGGCGAGCGTCATGAACAGATGCGCCATGATACCGAGCGTCCGATGCTCTCTGCCGCCGAGGTTTTTCTACCGGTCAACGAAATCTTCGCCGCCTTCAAACGCTACCCCCGGATTGAGCTACAGCAATTCAAACTTCTACCGGAAAGCGCGACCAGCAGCGGCCTGCAATTTGCCACCAGTGCCCCGCCGGAACTGCATCTGGACATTCGTGCCGACGAGCCGGCCAGCGCATTGAAAAACTTTCTGGCGGGATTTAAAGGACGGCTGCTGTTCGCCGCCGAGACCAGCGGGCGACGGGAATACCTGCTGGAACTGCTGCACAGCTATGACATCTATCCCGCCAGCGTGGATAGCTGGAGCGATTTTCTTGACGCCGACAATCCGCTGGCCATTACCGTTGCGCCACTTGAGCAGGGATTGCTGCTGAGTCATCCCGCTCTTATGGTTATTGCCGAGCCTCAACTATTCGGCGCCCGGGTCATGCAACGAAGGCGGCGTAAAAAAAGTTCGCGCGAAGTTGACAGCATCATCCGCAATCTGGCCGAACTCACCGTCGGTGCCCCGGTAGTGCATGAAGAGCACGGCGTTGGTCGTTATCTCGGCCTGCAAACCCTGGACATCGCTAATCAGACAACCGAGTTTCTCAGCCTTGAATATGCCGCCAATGACAAGCTTTATGTACCGGTCAGCTCCCTGCACCTGATCAGCCGCTATACCGGCGCCGATCCGGAACACGCTCCCCTGCACCGCCTCGGCAGCGGTCAGTGGGAGCGCGCCAGGCGCCGCGCCAGCGAACGGGTACGGGACGTGGCCGCCGAACTGCTGGACATCTACGCCCGCAGAGAGGCCCGTAGCGGCTTCAGCTATCCCCTGGATGAAGCTCAATACCGCGCCTTCGTCGCTGCTTTTCCCTTTGAAGAAACCCCGGATCAGCAAACTTCGATTGACAAGGTGCTGGAAAACATGCGCTCGGACAAGCCCATGGATCATCTGGTCTGCGGTGATGTCGGTTTCGGCAAAACCGAGGTCGCCATGCGCGCCGCCTTTGTCGCCGTGCAGGCCGGCCGCCAGGTGGCCGTACTCGTGCCCACCACCCTGCTCACCCAGCAACACACGGAGAATTTTCGCGATCGCTTCGCCGACTGGCCGGTGCGCATCGAATCCCTGTCCCGCTTCAATTCCGCCAAAGAGCAAAAACAGATTCTTGCCGATCTGGAAACAGGCCAGATCGACATTATCATCGGCACCCACAAGCTGCTGCAAAAAAACATCCAATATAAAAATCTGGGGCTGGTCATCATCGACGAGGAACACCGTTTCGGGGTGCGCCAAAAAGAAACCTTCAAGGCCATGCGTGCCGAAGTGGATATTCTGACCCTCACCGCCACGCCTATTCCCCGCACCCTGAACATGGCCATGTCCGGGCTGCGAGATCTGTCTATTATCGCCACCCCACTGGCCAAACGCCTGGCGATCAAGACCTTTGTCACCGAATGGAAAGCGGCGTTAGTCAAGGAAGCCTGCCTGCGTGAACTCAAACGCGGCGGCCAGGTGTATTTCCTGCATAATGACGTACAGACCATCGAGAAACAGGTCAGCACATTACAGGAATGGCTGCCGGAAGCGGATATTCGCCATGCCCACGGACAGATGCGCGAACGCGAACTGGAACAGGTGATGTCAGACTTTTACCATCAGCGTTTCAATATTCTGGTCTGTACCACCATTATCGAAACCGGCATCGACATTCCTTCCGCCAACACCATTATCATGAACCGCGCCGATCGTTTCGGTCTGGCCCAGCTCTATCAGTTGCGTGGCCGTGTGGGACGCTCCCATCATCGCGCCTATGCCTATCTGATCATTCCGCCACGCAAAACTATCAGCGTCGATGCGCGCAGGCGCCTGGAGGCTATCGAATCCATCGAAACCCTGGGCACCGGCTTCACTCTGGCCAGTCACGACATGGAGATCCGCGGCGCTGGTGAACTACTGGGTGACGAACAGAGCGGACAGATGATTGAAATCGGCTTCAGCCTGTACAGTGAATTGCTGGAACGAGCCGTCAAGGCACTAAAAGAAGGTAAAGAGCCGGAACTGGATCAACCCCTGTTCCACGGTGCCGAAATTGATCTGCATGCCCCGGCGCTGATCCCGGAAGACTATTTGCCTGACATCCATGAACGCCTGATCATGTACAAACGTATCGCCAGCGCCGCCGATAAAGATGCTCTGCGTGAACTGCAAGTGGAGATGATTGATCGTTTCGGCCTGCTGCCCGAGGCGCTCAAAACTCTGTTCAACGTGACCGAGCTAAAACTTCGGGCCACCCGGACCGGGATCAAAAAAGTCGACCTTGGCAACAGCGGGGGACGCATTCTATTTGTCGAACAGCCCGACATCGATCCCATGACCATTATCAAGTTAATTCAGGGTCAGCCGGATCGTTACAAACTCGACGGCAGTGACAAGTTACGCATCATTCGGGAACTTCCGGATACCGAAGCCCGCCTGAATGCGGCCAACCGTTTACTCGATCGGCTGCAGGCCAGGACATGACTCCGTTATGAATAGCTAAATATTAATCGTTGCAACAGTATTTGCCTGTATTTTATCCCCTCACCCCAACCCTCGTCGCTCTCGCCCATCCATGGGCTTCGCAACATAAGGTCATCCATGACCAAATCCCAGAGGGAGAG
>DRJN01000388.1 GCA_011052165.1 Gammaproteobacteria bacterium | reverse complement strand
TTCTTTTCAATCAGCTTGGTCATCACGCCACCCAGGGTTTCAATACCCAGTGACAGCGGTGTAACGTCGAGCAACAATACATCCTTAACATCACCTCCCAGTACACCGCCCTGAATGGCGGCACCCATGGCGACCGCTTCATCCGGGTTCACGTCCTTGCGCGGCTCCTTGCCGAAGAAATCCTTGACCACTTCCTGCACCTTGGGCATACGGATCTGACCGCCGACGAGAATGACATCATTGATTTCTGAAGTAGACAGGCCGGCATCTTTCAGCGCCATCTTGCAGGGTTCAATTGAACGGGTAATCAGTTCCTCTACCAGCGATTCCAGCTTGGCCCGCGTCACCTTGATATTCAGATGTTTGGGACCGGAAGCATCGGCCGTGATATAGGGCAAATTAATATCGGTCTGCTGCGTGGAGGATAGTTCAATCTTGGCCTTTTCCGCCGCTTCTTTCAGACGCTGTAACGCCAGCGGGTCGTTACGCAGGTCAATCCCCTGGTCGCTCTTGAACTCTTCGACCAGATGGTCGATCAGGCGCATATCAAAATCTTCGCCACCGAGGAAGGTGTCACCATTGGTGGACAGCACTTCGACCTGATGTTCACCATCGATATCGGCAATTTCGATAATAGAGATATCGAAGGTGCCGCCACCCAGGTCATACACCGCTATCTTGCGATCGCCTTCTTTCTTGTCCATGCCAAAAGCCAGCGCAGCCGCCGTGGGTTCGTTGATGATACGTTTGACTTCCAGTCCGGCAATCCGGCCGGCATCCTTGGTCGCCTGACGCTGGGAGTCATTGAAGTAAGCCGGAACGGTGATCACCGCCTCAGCGACGTCCTCGCCCAGATAATCCTCGGCGGTTTTTTTCATTTTCTGCAATATTCGTGCAGAAATCTCCGGCGGCGCCATTTTCTTGCCATTGACTTCAACCCAGGCATCATCACTGTTATCGGCCTTGACAATTTTGTAAGGCACCATACCAATGTCTTTCTGCACTTCATCATCCTGAAAGCGGCGCCCAATCAGGCGCTTGATCGCATACAGCGTATTATGGGGATTGGTAACCGCCTGGCGTTTGGCCGGTTGGCCTACGACCACTTCATTGTCACCCGTAAAGGCCACAATAGACGGCGTGGTACGATCACCCTCGCTGTTTTCAATAACCTTGGGTTTTCCATTTTCCATGACCGCAACACAGGAGTTGGTGGTACCCAGGTCAATTCCTATAATTTTTCCCATTTTCGTCATTCTCCAAATCAGGGGTTATTTATCCGAATTCTTTAAGTTGAGGTATAAATAGGGGCTTTTGCCCGAAGTTCAAGCCTTCTCGTCAATATTCGCACCCGCCTCTTCCGCGTCCTCGCCGGCTCTGGACACCACCACCATAGCGGGGCGTACCAGACGATCATTGAGCAGGTAGCCTTTCTGCATGACATTCATGACCGTATTCGGCGCATGTTCCGCGGATTCCTGCATGGACATGGCCTGATGCAGTTCCGGATCGAAGGGTTCACCTTCTGGGTGTACCGCCTTGATGCCAAATTTTTCGATGGTCGAAAGCAGCATTTTTAGGGTCAGATCGGTGCCTTCCTGTAGTTTTTCCAGGGTGGCGCCTTCGGCCATGCTCGCATCACGACCCATTTCCAGACTATCGATAACCGGTAGCAACTCCTGCACAAAACGCTCGAGCGCGTATTTATGGGCGTTTTCCACCTCACGGGCCGAACGCCGGCGCAGGTTTTCCATCTCGGCTTTCAGACGTAATATCTGATCCTGCGCTTCCACGAGGCGGGCTTCGGCCTGCTGGAGGCTTTCCACTATATCGATATCATCGACAGTGATCTCCTGCTCGTCCTGTTCCACCTCGCCCGGAGTTTCAACCTCGTCTTCTTTCACATCGTTATCGCTCATAATTGCTCCACACTTAAAAAAATAATCCATTCAGTACTGTATCATTCATCCAGGCAGACCCCTCGTAAGCGCCATGATGCGTAAAATCCTGCCCCGCTTACTTGCAAGCTATTGATTCTATAATATTCCCAAGCCATTCATCCGCTAGAAGCGATAAGGTTTACACCTATCCTGGCGGCTACTCAAACCCAGCATTATCTGGGGACGATTACTCAGAACTCAAGAGAGAACCCAGAATTTTTGCCGTCACATCCACCACCGGGATCACTCGATCATAGGCCATACGAGTAGGGCCGATCACCCCCAGCACACCGACGACCTGATCTTCAATCCGGTAGGGCGCCGTGACGACCGAACACTCGCCAAAGGCCGAATAGCCGGACTCCTCACCAATAAAAATCTGCATGCCTTCGGCATGAATCGAGTGATCCAGAATATGCAGCATGTCCTGCTTGGCATTGAACGCTTCGAAAAGCTGGCGCAGTTTATCCATATCCGCCATTTCCGCATACTGCATAAGGTTGGTTTCACCCGCAATCACCAGATCGTCTTCACCGGACTCCGCCAGCACCTTGTCGGCCATATTCATCGCAACCTGCATGATCTGCTGCATATCATCACGCACCGCCTGCATGCTGTCATGCACCCCCCGGCGAATAGACGACAATTCGCAGCCGCTGAATTCACTGTTCAAATAATTCGCCACCCGCTGCAGTTCATCCTGGGTATAGGTGCGCTCGGTATGGATAATGCGGTTCTGCACTTCCATATCATTCACGACCAATACGACCAGGATGCGGTTGGCCGATAGCGGAATGAATTCAATCTGCTGCAACAACACCGAACCCATGCGCGGCAACATGACCACGCCCGCCATACCGGTAGTGTGGGATAGCAGCAAGGACGCGGAATCAATGAGTTCCTGTGGGCGAACACCTTTATCCAATTCCAGCTTGAACTTGTCAATAAGCGTATGCTGTAGCGGCTTGACGGTCAGCAGGGTATCCACGAACAGACGGTAGCCCTTGACGGTAGGAACCCTTCCGGCTGAGGTATGCGGTGACACCACCATACCCCGCTCCTCAAGATCAGCCATGATATTGCGAATGCTGGCTGGACTCAGACTCACGCCGCTTTCCCGCGCCAGCGTTTTAGACCCCACCGGCTGACCCTCACTGATATAGCGTTCGACCAGGATTTTTAGCAGGGAAAGGGAACGTTCATTCAAAGCAGGATGTACAGACACGGGAACTCTTTCAGTAACAGAAATAAAAGCAATTCATTTTTTAACAGACACTCTATATTATTATGTGGAAAGTGCAAACAGGGGAATCTCAAAATCACCATGAACAACTGCTTTAATAAAATCGGCCTGATTGGCAAATACGGCAACCCTCAGGTGGCGGAAACCGTCCGCGAACTCGGCATGCTGCTACAAAAACGGGGCTGCGAAATCATGATCGAGCACACCACCAACCAGCTTCTCGCGATCCAGGATCTTCCCTGCGCCAGTCTGGATGAAATCGGTCGTAACGCTGATCTCACCATAATAGTCGGTGGCGACGGCACCCTGCTGGCGGCGGCCCGCACCCTGGTGGAATATGATATTCCCATTCTTGGGGTAAATCTGGGCCGACTGGGTTTTCTGGTGGATATTTCCCCTAACGACATGGAGGAGCGCGTCAATGAAATCCTCGATGGCGAGTACGAGGAGGAACACCGCATCCTGCTCAATGCTCAAGTCCAGCACAGGGGTTCACCGCCCAGCGAAAGTGATGCTTTCAACGATGTCGTGATACACAAATGGGAAGTGGCGCGTATGATCGAAACCGAAACCTGGGTGAATGGCCGCTTCCTCAACAGCATGCGTTCCGACGGGCTGATCGTCTCCACCCCCACTGGTTCCACTGCCTACGCGCTTTCCGGCGGCGGGCCGATCATCGAACCGGGCGTGAACGCCATTTTGATTGTGCCCATCTGCCCCCACAGCATGAGCTACCGACCCATCGTCGTGGGTGGCGACAGCGAAATTGAAATTCTGGTCAAGGAAAATATGCACTCCCATGCCCAGGTGACCTGCGATGGCCAGATTAATCTGGGCCTGGTCTCCGGCGACAAAATTCTAATCCGGAAAAAGGACAAAGTCATCCGCCTCATTCACCCGCACCAGCACAACCATTTTGAAATCCTGCGCGCCAAGATGCACTGGGGCGAGCATTCATAAAAAAGGGACAAGGATCGAGTGACGAGGAACGAGAAAAAATCTGTAAGTCGGGCAGAATGAAATGAAAGCCCACCAATCTGATCCGCTGATCCACTGAATGCATTCCGGCGCTGGCAGTCGGCGACTGCCAATGAGTATAATCACGCCATGCTGACTCACATCCATATCTGGAATTTCGCTATTGTCGAAAAACTGAACCTTGAGCTTGAGGCCGGGATGACCGTGCTGACGGGAGAGACCGGTGCGGGTAAATCCATCCTCCTCGAGGCGCTGGGGCTGGCGCTGGGCGACCGTACGGATAGCAGCGTCATTCGCCACGGGGCGGAAAAAGCGGAAATCAGCGTCACATTCGACACCCGTAAAACCGTTAGAGCCGAAGCCTGGCTTAAAGATCACGAACTTGACAGTGACGAAGAATGCATTATCCGCCGCACTATCAGCGCCAGCGGCTCCCGCGCCTTTATCAACGGTAAACCCTGCCCCATTACCCTGCTGCGCGAGCTGGGGGAAATGCTGGTGGATCTGCATAGCCAGCATGAGCATCACAGCTTGCTGCGCCGGGAAGTCCAGCAACAGTTGCTGGACGACTATGCCAATCACCCGGCTCTGCTAAGCGCCGTCGCCCATATTTTTCAACAATGGCAGTCCCTTCACCAGGATATGCAGGAACTGGACCGGCTACGCAGTGAGCGAGCATCGCGACTCGAACTGCTGCGCTATCAGGTCAGCGAACTGGACGCCCTGAATCTTGACGAAGGCGAAGCAGACAAACTGGATGCCGAGCATCTGCGTCTGGCCAATGCCCGTCAGATCCTGGAAAGCAGCGATCGCATCCTCAACAGACTTGAAGAAAACGATCAGGCGTCAGTCAATGCACTCTTAACCCGGAGCCTGTCCGATCTACAGTCACTCGCAACCATGGATTCAAGTCTGGAAAGCACCGCCGGGCTGCTCGACAGCGCCAGTATCCAGATTAACGAGGCCATCACTGAGCTACGCCACTACCGGGACAATCTCGAACTCGACCCGCAACGCCTGGCCGAAATTGAAGAGCGGCTGGCCAGCATCACCGATCTGTGCCGCAAGCATCAGGTTTCAGCAGGGGAATTACCGGCACATTTCAGCCACCTCCAGGAAGAGCTGGCCCGGCTGGAACAGGCGGATATCCGCGCCGGACGCCTGCAACAAGACATCGAACACGCCCGCGCCGAATATCGCTCACGCGCGCACAAACTCAGTCAGAGTCGACACAAAGCCGCGAAAAAATTCAGCGCCCGGATCAGCGAGCGCATGCAGCAACTGGGGATGGAAGGTGGTCGTTTTGAAATTGAATTGAGGCCACAGGAAGAAAATGATTTTTCACAACAGGGCCAGGAACGGGCTGAGTTTGTGGTCAGCGCCAACCCTGGCCAGCCACTTAAGCCCCTTAGCAAAGTAGTCTCTGGCGGCGAGCTATCCCGTATCAGCCTCGCCATCCAGGTGATCAGCGCCGATCTATCGCTCACCCCGACCCTCATATTCGATGAAGTCGATGTCGGCATCGGGGGACGCGTGGCAGAAATTGTCGGCCGCCAGCTACGCGAGCTAGGCCACCATCAGCAGGTTATCTGCGTCACCCACCTGCCCCAGGTCGCCGCCCTGGGTCACCATCACCTGCAGGTCTGCAAACAGGCTGAAGCAGACCACACCCGCAGTGAAATACAAACCCTTTCCGAATCACAACGGGTAGATGAAATCGCCCGTATGCTGGGGGGGCTTAAGATCACCAAACAAACGTTGAATCACGCCCGGGAAATGATAGAAGAGGCGCAGGTGTAACTCAGTCCTGACAGTCCGGACAAACGCCATAAACCACCAGCGCATGATCGGTGATGGTATACCCCTGGTTTCTGGCGATATCGTACTGGCGATCCTCGATCACCGGATCGAAAAACTCATCCACTTTGCCGCATTTCACGCACAAAATGTGATCATGATGTTCACCCAGGTTCAACTCAAAAACAGAATGCCCCTCATCAAAGTGATGACGAGTCACCAGCCCGGCCGACTCAAACTGGGTCAGGACACGATAAACCGTCGCCAGACCAACATCTTCCCCGGTTTCCAGCATGGATTTGTAAACATCCTCGGCACTCATATGCCGGACCGGGCTGGCATGGAGAAAATTCAGAATTTTCAAGCGCGGCAAAGTGGCCTTAAGCCCCACATTTTTCAGATCCTGACTGTCCATCTAACGTCCCCTGCCGCTACCGGTTACAACCCGCTTCGGTTATCATGTTGAATTGATAATCCAAGTATACTCATTCTGCCGATACTAATGCGAATCTTTCTCAATATACTCACCCTATCCCTTCTCAGCGCAATGATAATGGCCTGCAGTGTCTATAAAATAGACGTTCAGCAAGGCAATACGCTGGATCCAGGCCAAATCAAAAAACTCAAGCTGGGGATGAGCAAACCTCAGGTGCTTTTCGTTCTCGGCAGCCCCATGCTTCGGGACCCCTTCCACCCTGAACGCTGGGACTACCCCTTCACCTTCAAACCCGGGGGTAAAAAGATGTTCAAACAGCACCTGACAGTATTTTTCAAGGGCAATAAACTAGTCCGTATTGACAACAAACTACTCCCCCCAGGGCAGGTCCCCCACCGACAAAATAAAAAAATCAGGCTGGATGAACCGTCTGCGACAGGCGGTGGCCGTCACGGTCACTAAAAATCGGGAAATTCAGACAGACAATATTCTATAAAGTAAGATCACAGGGCAAGATCATTATAAATTGAACTAAATCGCTACACATCGATCAGATCTCCAAACACGCAAAAGGAGAGTGAGACGATGAGTGATTTTATGA
>DRJN01000387.1 GCA_011052165.1 Gammaproteobacteria bacterium | reverse complement strand
TCTCGAACAGATGAAAACCGATGAAAGCCAGCATGCCAGCATGGCCCAAAGCGCCGGTGGCGCCCCGCTGCCGTGGCCGGCTAAAAAACTGATGGAACTGACTTCAGCGATCATGACGCGTACGGCGTGGTGGGTATAAGCCCGGTTTCCCGCGTGGGCGACCAAAGAAAGTGCCTGTGGTGCACAAAAATCGTGTCCACCCTACGGAACTTATATATTCCTGCCGTAAAATATTTCCAGCATTTCTTTCTGCACCCGGTCATGGATTTTTCTGTATTCCTGCGGCGGTAGATCCTCGCCTTTGATGCCAAACAGGTAGTTTTCCAAATCAAAATCCTTGAGCATCATCTTGGTGTGAAAAATATTTTCCTGATAAACGTTCACATCGAGCATGGAATAGACCCGCTTGCTATCACGGGCAATGAAGCTCTGAATCGAGTTAATCTTGTGGTCATTGTAGTATTTTCGCCCGTGCACATCACGCGTGAAACCACGAACCCGGTAATCCATGGTAACGATGTCTGAGTCAAAACTGTGGATCAGAAAATTCAGCGCCTTGAGCGGCGATACCCGCCCACAGGTTGAGACATCAATATCGGCGCGGAAAGTACTAATACCATTGTCAGGATGACTTTCCGGATAGGTATGAACCGTGATATGACTCTTGTCCAGATGTGCGACAACTGCGTCTGGCAACGGCCCAGGGGCCTGGGTATTAGACAGATCCTCCGCCACCACCGCCTCCTCGGCGATCAACATGGTCACGCTGGCACCTTCCGGCTCGTAATCCTGACGGGCAATATTAAGAATATTGGCGCCGATAATATGACTGACCTCGGTGAGAATATCCGTCAGCCGTTCAGCATTGTACATTTCATCAATATATTCAATGTACTGCTTGCGCTGAATCAGGGTATTGGCATAGCAAATATCATAAATATTGAAACTCAGGGTCTTGGTGAGATTGTTGAAGCCCTGGAGTTTAATTTTCTTTCTACGTGACATGGTTTTTACCTACTCGTGTCCGCCCCGGCCTCCGCCGGCGCAGTAAAATAAATCCAGGTTCGACAGGCTCTAGACATAATGTCTAGTGGTCTAATTCACGTATTTCATAATCATGACTGATGTCCACCCCGGCGCGCCCAAGCATGATGGAAGCCGAGCAGTATTTCTCCGCCGACAGGGAGACCGCCCGCGCCACCTGCTTTTCTTTCAGCCCCTGGCCGCTGACGACAAAATGCACATGGATTCGGGTAAACACTTTCGGCTCCGTCTCTGCCCGTTCAGCCGAAATCAGGACCTCACAGTCTTCCACTGGCTGGCGGGATTTTTTCAGAATCAGCATGACATCAAAGGCGGTGCAGCCCCCCATGCCCAGCAACAGCATTTCCATGGGGCGAACCCCCAGATTCCGGCCGCCATGGTCTTCCGGCCCGTCCATCACCAACGTGTGCCCGCTGCCGGACTCACCCAGAAAAGTAGCCTCTTCAACCCATTTCACCCGTGCTTCCATTTCATAAACTCCGCAATATCAATAAGAATTAGAGAATACGCCCTTCATTTGAACGCCCGCAGATACGACAGACCTGTTTTAGGGCTGCATAGCCACACACTCAGGATATGAGTGACGACATTCTCACTTTTCACAGGAAATCGAACACGTCTATTTACAATGTTC
This sequence comes from Gammaproteobacteria bacterium, assembly GCA_011052165.1. GTDB lineage: Bacteria > Pseudomonadota > Gammaproteobacteria > UBA6429 > Thiohalophilaceae > JAADGZ01. Next base: position 1,090 of record DRJN01000387.1, on the reverse strand, counting down.
GACATTCATATACCATTAAGCATAATAATACGTCAGTCGTGACTCAAAGGAATATTAATGGTACAGACGGCAGCCCAGCATACTGGAATTGAATCCCTGGATCGATTTCTCGAACATTGCCACCGTCGGCAATACCCCGCCAAAAGCGTCATCATCTACGCGGCGGACAAACCCGATGTCCTCTATTACATCGTTGGCGGCTCGGTTTCTGTACTCATCGAAGATACCGAAGGCCGCGAAATCGTCCTCGCCTACCTGAACAAGGGCGATTTTTTCGGTGAAATGGGACTCTTCAATAAAGAAGATAATCGTAGCGCCTGGGTGCGCGCCCGTACCGCCTGCGAAGTCGCTGAAATCAGTTATACTAAATTCCGCCAGCTTTATCTTCAACATCCGGATGTGCTCTTCGCCCTTTCCTCACAAATGGCTTCCCGCCTGCGCGACACCAGCCGCAAGGTTAGCGATCTCGCCTTTATGGATGTCACCGGTCGCGTCGCTCGCACCCTCCTGGATCTGTGCAAACAACCCGACGCCATGACCCACCCCGATGGCATGCAGATCCGCATTACCCGTCAGGAAATCGGTCGCATCGTCGGCTGCTCACGGGAAATGGTCGGTCGCGTTTTGAAAACCATGGAAGAACAGGGACTGATTTCGGTCAAGGGCAAAACCATCGTGGTATTCGGAACGCGCTAAGTCTTGCCTGCCTCCCGGGCTTAAACCACACACTCGCCCACCTTCAAAAAAACAAGTCCCGTAATTTTTCTCCCGGCTCATCGGCTGTCATAAACGCCTCACCCACCAGGAAAGTATTGATGTTGTTGCGGCGCATCAGGGCTACATCATTAATTGTATGAATCCCACTTTCAGTCACCACAATCCGCCCCGCCGGGATCATGGCCAACAAATCGAGACTGGTTTGTAACGAGGTTTCAAAAGTGCGCAGGTTGCGATTGTTAATGCCAACCAATAGCAGGTCCAGCGGCAGCACCCGTTCGAGCTCTTCACCATCATGCACTTCGATCAAAACATCCATCGCCAGCCGACCGGCAATCTCGGCCAGTTCTTTCATTTGCGCATCGTCCAACAC
>DRJN01000386.1 GCA_011052165.1 Gammaproteobacteria bacterium | reverse complement strand
TTGCAACAGTATTTGCACCATAGCCCCCTCTCCCTATGGGAGAGGGTGGGGGTGAGGGGATAAAATACATGCAAATACTGTTGCAACGATTAATACCAATTTCAGGAACAGGCTTTTGGCTGCAAATCAACTTGCGCAAGACGATGGTTTTGCACCCGATCCGAGCACCTTTCAGGGACTGATATTCGCCCTGCAACACTACTGGGCGAAACAGGGCTGCGTGATCATGCAGCCTTACGACATGGAAATGGGGGCGGGCACCTTTCATCCCGCCACCTACCTCCGCGCGATTGGCCCGGAACCCTGGAATGCCGCCTATGTGCAGCCCTCGCGCCGCCCCACCGATGGCCGCTATGGCGAAAATCCCAATCGTCTGCAACATTACTATCAGTTTCAGGTAGTCCTGAAACCCTCACCGCTGGACATTCAGGATCGCTATCTGGAATCCCTGAAAATGCTGGGGCTTGACCCCCTGGTGCATGACATTCGCTTCGTCGAAGATAACTGGGAGTCCCCCACGCTGGGCGCCTGGGGTCTGGGCTGGGAGATCTGGCTTAATGGCATGGAAGTGACGCAATTTACCTATTTTCAGCAGGTCGGCGGACTGGACTGTCGGCCGGTATTGGGTGAGATCACCTACGGCCTGGAGCGCATCGCCATGTATCTTCAGGGCGTGAAAAGCGTCTTTGACCTGGTCTGGACCCGGGGACCGCAGGGTACGGTGACCTACGGCGACGTGTTTCACCAAAATGAAGTGGAACAGTCGATCTATAATTTTGAACAGGCCGATGTCGATTTTCTGTTTAAGCAGTTCGATCATTGTGAGACGCAGAGCCAACAACTCATCGAGGCCAACCTGGCGCTACCCGCCTATGAACAAATGCTGCAAGCTTCCCATACCTTTAATTTGCTGGACGCGCGCCATGCCATTTCCGTCACCGAACGTCAGCGTTATATTTTGCGCGTGCGCAACCTGTCCCGCGCGGTGGCTGAAACTTATTATACCGCCCGCGAGGCGCTAGACTTTCCTCTTTGCAAATGTGGCACCAAAACAGGGGAAACAACGGCATGAGTTCGCGTGATCTGTTAATTGAAATCGGCGCTGAGGAACTGCCGCCGAAAGCCCTGAATACCCTTTCAACGGCTTTTCTTGCCGGTGTCAGCGCCGGTCTGAAAAAGGCCGGGCTGTCTTTCTCTGGCATCGATAGATTCGCCAGCCCCCGCCGCCTGGCGCTACGTATTTACGATCTTGCCGAAAGCCAGCCCGACAGGAATATCGAACGCAAAGGTCCCGCGCTTAAGGCCGCCTATGATGAAGATGGCTGCCCGACAAAGGCCGCTCAGGGCTTTGCCTGTTCCTGCGGCGTAGACGTTGACGCTTTGCAGAAGCAGGAGACTGACAAGGGCGCCTGGCTGGTGTTTTGCTGCGAACAAAAAGGCCAGTCCACCCCCTCGCTTATCCCGGCTATTATCAACGAGGCGCTGGATAAGCTGCCTATTCCCCGCCGGATGCGCTGGGGTGAACTGGAGACCCAGTTTGTCCGTCCCGTGCACTGGGTCGTGCTGTTATTTGGGGACACGGTTATCAAAGCCGAGATACTCGGCATCCAGACCGGACGGGAAACCTTCGGCCACCGGTTTCACCATCCGCAGGCCATCTCCATTCCGACCCCGGCGGACTACGAGCTATTGCTGGAATCCAACGGCAAGGTTATCGCCGATTTCGACCGCCGCCGTCAGACCGTGCGCGCCCAGGTTGAAAAGGAGGCGCTGGGTCTTAAGGGCAGGGCAGTCATTAATGATGATCTGCTGGAGGAGGTCACCGCCATGGTTGAATGGCCGGTCGCCGTGGCCGGGAATTTTGAATCCCGCTTTCTGGGTGTCCCCCCCGAGGCCCTGATTACCACCATGGCGGCTAACCAGAAGTATTTTCATCTATTGGATGCCGACGGGAACCTGCTGCCGCACTTTATCACCATCAGCAATATTGAAAGCCGTGATGTGGCCAAGATCCGTGAAGGTAACGAGCGCGTTATTCGCCCTCGCTTCGCCGATGCGGAATTTTTCTGGAACCAGGATCGCAAGCAGCGTCTGGATGCCCGGCTTGAGTCGCTCAAATCCGTGGTCTTCCAGAAACAACTGGGCAGCCTGTTCGACAAAACCCGGCGCGTCATCCCCTTATCCGCCTGGATTGCTGACGCCATCGGTGCCGACAAAGTCGCGGCCACGCGCGCCGCGGAACTTTGCAAATGTGATCTGATGACCGAAATGGTGGGTGAGTTTCCCGGCTTGCAGGGCATCATGGGCCGTTATTATGCGCAACATGATCATGAACCTGAGACGGTGGCCACGGCCCTGGATGATTATTATCGGCCTCGCTTTGCGGGTGACATCCTGCCGCCAACCGCCACCGCCCAGGCGCTCGCCATTGCCGATCGTATTGACACGCTGCTGGGCATTTTCGCCATTGGCCAGATCCCCACGGGTGACAAGGATCCTTACGCTCTGCGCCGGGCGGCCCTGGGTGTGCTGCGAATCCTGATAGAGAAAAAATTGAATCTGGATCTACGCTCATTGCTTGAGACGGCAGCGAAACATTTCAGTCCACAAGTCCAGGCTCCCGCCGCCATTGATCAGGTTCTCACCTTTATCCTTGATCGCTTGCAGGCTTACTATCAGGACAAACACATAAAGCCCGATGTGCTTGAAGCGGTTACCCGTATTCGGCCAACTTGCCCGCAGGACATTGATCAACGGCTTCTGGCCGTGAGCCGTTTTCGCGAATTGCCGGAAGCCAAAAGTCTGGCTGCGGCCAACAAGCGTATTGGGAACATCCTGAAAAAAGTAACCGGCAAGCTGCCAGAAACTATCGACGCTTCTGTCCTGGTCGAAGCAGAGGAAAAAACACTCTATGACATTCTTACCGGTTTGAGCCGCGAGGTCCATATACTATTGGAAGATAAACGGTATGAGCAAGCCTTGACGTTGCTGGCGCAACTGCGCGATCCGGTTGATCGTTTCTTCGACAAAGTCATGGTCATGGCTGAAGATGAAAAACTGCGCAATAACCGCATCGCGCTGCTTAACCAGCTTCACAGCCTGTTCATGCAGGTCGCGGATATTTCACGTTTGCAAAACTAAATTGTAA
>DRJN01000385.1 GCA_011052165.1 Gammaproteobacteria bacterium | reverse complement strand
TTTCTGTGCATTTTGCAGAAAATTATTTCGTGAAGGTACTTATACCCCTCAAGGGGGTACTGAACAGAGTCTTGTGGTTTATCCAGGTTAGGGTAAGCGTTTTGTGTCCACGCGAAAAATTCCAGGCTCTTTAGAGAGATTAGACCTTAATATTGATTCCCCGTGTATGCGGCAGCGTTCGTTTCTTTGTAAAACTTCGACGTTCAGCAGTTCTACGATCATGATAGCTGCGAGTATCCAGTAACACTTTCTGTTTGCGCTGGCGGCGATCTTCACGACGACGATCAGCGCGCCGGCGTCTGTCGATATGCAGACCACCCGCGACAGGTACCCCTGCTGACGAATGGATGGCGCACGCTGTCGCAAGCCTGGATACGGGTTCAATATTGGTGTCGGCTCTGTTGCTCTGGCGCAGAGACTGCACGCCGGTATCATCAGCGGGAGGGGTAATACTGGTCATTGTTTCTTAACCCTCTTTCGTCACCACAGGATCTTTTGAACCGGTCTACCGGGTTTGTAACCGGGTCTTTGATCTATTGAGACAAACCATTTGTGTTTTTGCTGCATTTTTTTCTGTATGGGCATCATTTTATCTATAACCAAGAACCTTTGACCTATATCGAAGGTAATATCCCGTTGACAGGTGTTCTTAAATCACTATATAACTACATCTTCGTAACGCATTGTTATAAAAAAACATTAATTTTTGCGCATATAGATTTGTTGAATATTTATACAAAATCTGTAGTTTTTGCAGGATATTATTGAGGGGCAATGGTAAGCTATTCTCCGTTGAAATATTGTTCGCTTATGACAATAATATATTTTTGTCGATGATGACAGTGCTTGCAGAGGCCGGGCAAAGGCATAGGCAAGCGGGGACAATTCAATTTTTCTTTTGCTTGAGCGGTTCATGACTGAACTATATTGTAGTCGAAAAATCAGATCCTGAAAAAGAGTCATAACCAGGGTTGCAAGGGGGGGAAGTGTGCAATCTGATAAAAACGGGCTGAAGCCATCGGAAGACTTATTGTCAGGGCCGGACGCAGTACCTTCCGGGTTGGCGCTGTCCATGCAGGCTCAGTCCCTGTTAGGACTGCTGGATGAATTGAAAGGCACCGGTTCGGGTTCGGTCCTTTATTCACAGCTTGAACGCATTCTGCGGGAAAACGAACAGGACTTTGACGAGCGCGAGCAACTTTATCGTTACTGGCTTCGGCTTTTTCTTGCGGGTTATATTCGGCATCTCAAACCGGGTTCATCCATGCATATCCATGCCAAGCTGATCTACAAACAGTTACAGTTGCCACTGGCGACGACGACGATCAAGGGGCTGCGCAAGCATATGAATATGTTTAGCATGCACCTGGCGCGCCTGGATATGCTCGATGAATCCGTGTTGAAAAACACACTGGAGCCAGTGTTAAGTTATTATACCAGCGACGAAGTCGCGGGCAGTGATTTAGTCAGCAGTGCGCAAACAACGGCACTGGAGCCGGAATCTGATTTTAGTGCTAAACCTGATTCGGTGCGGGCGCAGAAAAGAGCCCTTGAAGGCATGATCGATGATCTGTTACCGGAGGAAGGCCGGGACACCGAAGAGCGATTAACCTCAACGTATCGCCAGTATCTCAGCAGCCAGTATCGGGACACGGAAAAAGTTCAGTCGATGTTGAGCAAGCATATCAATGAAACCATCGAACAGAATCAGAAGTTTGGTGATATGTTGCATGTGGTTCGCCAGGGGCTGGATGAAGCTGAATCTATCAGTGAAATTGATGTTTTGCGTCAGTGCCTGATCGAGGACATTGATTCACTCAGTGAGTCGCATGATTCAATGGCCGAGAAACTTGCGGAAACCAAAGATTATCTGAAGATGATCGAAGTGGACAGCCGTAAGCTTAGTGATGAGTTGGCAAGAGTGCGCCTGCTGAGCATGACCGATGAGCTGACGGAACTGCCCAACCGGCGTGCTTTTCTGCGTCGGCTGGATGATGAAATGAGTCGCACCAAACGTTACGGCGCCGATCTGGCGCTGGTGATCATCGATCTGGATTATTTCAAAACCATTAATGACAAATACGGTCATGCGGTGGGTGATGCGGTGCTGTGCTGCTATGCCGAGGATATTCTTACCACTTTTCGTCATCATGACATGGTGGCGCGCTATGGTGGTGAGGAGTTTGCCGTCCTGTTACCGAATACCGATGAACAGGGCGCTATGGCGGCTCTGCACAAAGTGCGTCGTCAGGCGGCCAGTCAGTTCTGTGGCTACAATGGCAGCAAGGTACAGGCGCCGACGTTCTCGGCCGGGCTGGCGCTGTTCATTCCCGGCGAATCGGCCAGCAGTTTCATCCAGCGTGCTGATGATGCGCTTTACACCGCCAAGCGTCTTGGCCGTAATCGTATCGAGGTGAGTCATGCCAGCGAAAGCATTATAGCGCAGGAAACCAGCGACGTTGTCTGAGCGGTTTTAGTGCTTAGACAACAGTAATACGGTACCATCCCCGTTGCCAGTGTTCTGTGCCCGGTGTTTGATGGTGATATGGTAGTGTTCCCGTAACATGACCAGTGGTGGGAGCAGATTGAAGTCCCGTTCGGTCTGCAGATAACGAATTCCGAAATGCATGACCGGTTCAAGCCAGGAAAGGCTGCCGAGCCATAGTGGTGTATCGTTATTCTGCGCACTCTTGATCTGAATGGCAGTCGGCCATAGACGAATGATCAGGATACGCTTTTCAGCCTTGATATATTTCACCATGGCCAGGGTTTCATAGCGGCCTTCATGTACATGAGGCGGTATCGGTAACTGAGTGATAGGCGCGTCGCTTTTCAGCCAGTTAAGATAGCGACCCGGTTTTCTTTTTACTAACTGCCAGCCCTGCCTGTCTAACTGCTGTTGGATGTGACCCAGCGAGTCCACCCACTGCAGGTTCATGGGGAAGCGATGTTCATCACGTAGATCGTGGCGGTAACTGTCCAGTGTTTGCCAGCCGCGCCTGAGCCAGTCTTCTTTTTTCATTTTCACATGCTGTTTTGCCGCTACAGGTGGGGACTTTGACGGCGGCCAGTGAGCAACAGGATAAAGGCCGAGAACAAGCAACAGTGTGAATAGCAATTTATAGGGGGGATGCTCAGGTTTGTGCGTCAGAGCGTGGCGGCGATAGGCAATACCCAGTGCCGAAACCCAAATGACACTCAGTGACAGTTCCGTAAACAGTTGAAACAGGGTTATTTGTCCGAGATAGAAACGGGCAAACATCAACAGCATGATCAGGGATGCGCCGCAGGCATAAAAACGCATATGCCAGCGGGCGGGGATGTCCCGGGCCAGCGCGATCAGCAAAAAACCATACAGTGACAGTGCTAGAATGACGGCGGGTGAAAACAGCCGGGCGGGGCCAATGGGTAGCAACATTAGCAAGAGGGGAAAAACGGGTGCCGCTAAAAGATGCCCGATTATCAGCTTATGCTGGCGGTGCTGATTCAGTAATAACCAGAGCAAAGTGATGCCGGCGGACAAAAGTGCGGGGACGGGGTCAGCCAGTCTCGCCAGTGCCGACATGAGCATTTCAAAAGGTGGGTTGTGCAGCTCAAGCACGGCATTCTGAATAAGCAGGTCAAGGTTACTGAACAGCGGCACATGAACGGCCTCATGGATAAAAATAAGCAGGCCGCTACTGGCGACCAGCAACAGAGCGAGCAGACTGAGTCCACGGATTTCGCGGTGATCAGGATTAACGATGGCGGCCGGTATTTCACCCGCGAACGGATGCCGCTGGCTCCAGAGCAGCAGGTGATAGAATAGCCGATCCGTGTAGGGCACCAGCCAGAGAAAAAGCTGCCGTAGAATAAAGACGACAAACCAGATTACGCCCGCAACAAGGGCAAGCAGGAGCAGGAAGCGGCCAGCAAATTCAGACGCCAGGTTGACGGACAGGCCGAACAGGTAACCGGGCAGTAGATACAGGGGCGCCCAGAGGCAGGCTGACACAATATTGACCAGCAAAAAACGGGAGCGGGGCATGCCCAGCATGCCCGCAATGGCGGGCACTATGGGCCGCAGGGGGCCAATGAAACGGCCCAGCATGACGCTTTTGCCCCCGTGACGATGAAAAAAGCCTTCCCCCCGTTCTATGAGGCCGGGATACGCAGAGAACGGCCAGCGGGTTTTTAGCGTCTGTTTGTAATGCCCGCCCAGCCAGTAACTGAGACTGTCACCGGTGATCGCGCCTAAAATGGCTACCAGTATGGCGGGTCCGGCGGGTAATGCACCCAGTGCGATCAGCGCACCGAAGCCAACCATAAACGCAGCACCGGGCAGGATCAACCCGATGATGAGCAACGATTCGGAAAAGGCCACCAAAAAAACAAACAGCAGCGCCAGCAGGGGGTGGTGTTGCAACCAGCTCAGAAGCTGATTCAGACTGTCTGCAAACATGTTTCTTCAGCCGCGCCGATTTTTTTAGCAAACCGCGAATGATTAAAGCGTTTTGAATACGGCTTCAGCCGCTTGTAGGGTGTGCGCCAGATCCTCATCGCTATGCGCGCTGGAAACAAAAGCTGTTTCATAGGATGAGGGCGCCATATAAACACCCTGTTCCAGCATGCCGTGATAGAAGGTTTTGAAACGCTCGGCATCACAGGCGCAGACCTGATCAAAGCGACTGACATGACTCGCCTCGGTAAAGAAAAAGCCAAACATGGCGCCTACCTGATTACAAGCCAGAGGAATGCCGCAACGCTGCGCTCGCTCGCGCAAGCCTTCGGCCAGTTGGCGGGTTTTTTCCGTTAGCGTATCGAAAAAGCCGGGTTTTGAAATCAGCTCCAGATTTTTCAGTCCCGCCGCCATGGCCACCGGGTTGCCGGACAGAGTGCCCGCCTGATAGACCGGACCCAGGGGGGCGATGTGTTGCATAATTTCACGTTTGCCGCCAAAGGCCCCTACCGGCATGCCACCGCCGATAACCTTGCCCAGGGTGGTGAGGTCGGGCGTGATGCCATAATGCCCCTGGGCGCCGCCGAGAGATACGCGAAAGCCGGTCATTACCTCATCCAGAATCAGCACGCTGCCGTGTTCATCGCAGACCTGGCGCAGGGTTTCGAGGAAACCCGGCAGCGGCGGGACGCAGTTCATGTTACCCGCCACCGGTTCGACGATGATGCAGGCGATCTGATCGCCCCTTTCAGCAAACAATTGATTCACTTGCTCGCGGTCATTATAGGTGAGCGTCAGGGTGTGTTCGGCCAGTGAAGCCGGCACACCGGGGGAGGTCGGCACGCCCAGAGTCAGGGCGCCGGAGCCGGCTTTTACCAGCAGAGAGTCAGAATGGCCGTGGTAGCAACCTTCGAATTTAACGATTTTGTCGCGCCCGGTATAACCGCGCGCCAGACGCAGGGCGCTCATGGTGGCTTCGGTGCCGGAGCTGACCATGCGCACCAGTTCAATCGAGGGCATCAGTTCACAGACTTTTTCCGCCATGCGGGTTTCCAGCGCGGTGGGCGCCCCGAAGCTCAGGCCGTTCTGCATGGTTTCGGCCACCGCCGCCAGCACTTCATCATGGGCGTGGCCCAGAATCATCGGCCCCCAGGAACCGACATAATCAATATACTGCCGGCCATCTTCATCATAGACATACGCGCCTTTGGCGCGTTTGAAAAAAACGGGATCACCTCCCACACTCTTGAAAGCGCGCACGGGCGAATTGACTCCACCGGGGATATGTTTCTGGGCTTCGATAAAAAGATCGTGGGAACGGGTCATAAAAGGTTCCTTGTAAATTTTTGGGCCAAATTTTTAACGCAGAGAACGCAAAGACGCAGAGGACGCAAAGTATTTCTTATTTAGAGAACTGCTGATTAATTTGTCATTCTGGGTCTTCGCTACGCTACGCCCGGAATGATAGTGCAAAAATTATTCAGCGGTTCCCCGGTGTATTAACAATATATTAATCGTTGCATAAGTATTTGCATGTATTTTATCCCCTCACCCCAACCCTCTCCCAGAGGGAGAGGGGGCTATGATGCAAATACTTATGCA
>DRJN01000384.1 GCA_011052165.1 Gammaproteobacteria bacterium | reverse complement strand
CATCTTCAGTCCAGATAAATGTTGGAGGCACTGCTACCTGCGGTGCAGTTCCAAAGATCTGTTGAAAGGTATTCACTTCTTCCTGTGCTGCCTGCTGAACAGCATTGGCTTCCAGACGTCGGGAGGGCAGTGTCGAGGCGTCCACCCATCGGCTTTGCAGCGCTGACGGCAATTCTTCCGTTGGAAGTTGCGGCGCACCACCCAGCCAGTCCATGACAGATTTGTCAGTTTTGCTCGCCAACAGCGCCGGTGGCCAGTAATGCTCCATACCGTGGAGCTGGGTGGAAAACACACCGGCTTCAACCCCGCTTTTTATTGCTTTCAGCAGCGGCTCGTGGGTATGGCCCGAAATCACCTGGCAATGATACTCACCACTGGACAGTGTCTTCTCTCCATCTGCTGCCGCCAGAATCATACCGAGCGTCATAACCGGTCGACGATGGTCGCGATCGGCAAACTTTTCAAATAAGCGGGATATCTGTTTTAAAGAAGCGGCCTGTTCAGGCGGGCCGGCACCCCAGTCATCACTTTCAATGATCAGTACCGGGCGTTTCAGCACGGGTTCCCGCCACGCGGCAATGATCCCGCGCCGGGCATAAAAGGCCAGCAAGGCCCCGGTAACCGTAAACCACGCCAGCAGTATTATTGATAAAATCATTTATCCGAATCGGCAGAAATCAATTCGTATACCCCATAAGCGCAGCCGTTTCCTCCACGCTGGGCAGTATGCGTTCAATTTTTTCATGATTACGACCCGACTTCCACTTGTCCAGACGGATTTCTGAAAATGCATTGTAGGGAGTTTTCAAGACATCCTGGGTGTGCCGTCTGAGCTCTGCGTCGAAACCAAGACCACAGGAATGAAATGTATCCTTAAAACTGCTCACCGGATCGCGGACAATATCTTCGTAGAAGACCTCGGTCCATTGTTCCTTCGGCAGCTGATCACGGGCGTCCATAATTGCTTTATTAATCGCGTTATACTGAAAGGCACAGACCTCTTCGATGCTGGCGGTAGTAAGATCCTGCCAGCCATCGGCAAGAAAGAAGCACCATTGTGTGTAGCGACCACCGTCAATGGCGACGCTGGCAGGTAAATCACCGGACCATGTAGCGAACTCCTCCGGCTTGCCCCAACCTTCAATCAGGGAATTGAGGTTATCACCCGGGCTACGCTTCACATAGATAAAACAGGCGTCGGGAAACAGCGAATGAAGGTACGGCACACACAGACCGTTCTGGTTGTTTTTATCGACAAAACGCGTATTTCCCGTCCTTGTATAAAAATAGCGGGTGACAGTGTCGCGATCCTGTTTACTTGCATCACTCACGGCAAGGGAATGGGTCTTCCAGTGCCTGGCCTGCAACGGGTGCAACTCTGACCAGAAGTCATGAGTTTCACGCTGCAGTGTGCCGAGTTCACGTGACTCGGAGAGGGTTTTATAGACCAGTGTGGTGCCCGCTCGAGAACAGCCGACAATAAAGACCGGCCTACTTGCCTTGACAGGGTGGGCATCCCACCACACTCCGCGAAGTGTAATGGCTGTCCGCCTGCCATGGTAGCGCAGGGTTTTATCCACTTTTCGCCAGAAGTCGCTCATATATTACATGACAGGTTAAGTTTATCTAATTCTGATGTGACGACAGGTACTTTTGAATCTCAGAGGCAACAATTGAATGGCCTGTCTCGTTATAATGGCCTTGAATGCGAAAAGGGAATAAATTAAGAGGATCTTCTACCATCCGAAAGGCGGGTTCTATATCTATCAGGTCGATCCCCAGTGAATTAACCATATCCACCACCTCACCCTTTATTCGAGATGCTGACCATGGTGCCTTCTGAACCTCACTATTGAATCGTTCATACTCAGGCAGATAAACAAAAACAAGTTGCCCTCCACTCTCTTCAACTTTGTGTTTAGCACTTACTAATATTTCCTGAAACATTGGAAGATCATAATTAATAGATTTACGTGTGCCAATCGACCCGGGCTTCCGATTGCGGATTTTCCAGAAAAGCAGCCGCAGGTTAGGTAATACCTTTGCACGCCCTTGCTCCTGGACTTCTATGCGATTGTTTACATAGTCTCGCATGGCTGCGTTAATTTTATCCTTCTTAAGAACCAGATCTTGCGTAAAATCTGGCTCTAAATACTTAACCAGAGTCTCGACGTTCTTACTTCTCTCAAGATTAGTAAAATCATTACGCTCGAAATAGACCCAGAAAACAAAACGGACCTGTCTCCCACTCAAATATTCCTTAATAGTCGCAAGCTCAATCAGCGGCCCATTGCCCGCATAGGCAAGATCGATTACGCGGGGGTAAGCCTCTCTTAATTTATCTGCAAAGCTTTCTCCTTCATTAACGCAATCGCCAATTGCATAAGAATCCCCCACAAATGCCAGATCAATCGGTACTGATTTCAGCCAGCTGGCAGAAGGATTGCGAAACCCGAACCTGTCAGTTTTATATGTAGAATAATAGCCTGACTCATTGCATCCAATCACAGTAGCATTAGCGGGTCCCGCCAACGGAAAAAGCACACTATCAGTGAGTTTCAAACCGTTGTCTGTGAATGTACTGGGAGGAACAGATGGAAAACAATTTTGATTGGTTTTCCGGCAATCGAGAATCACCTGCAGACGGTCTCTGCCATCATATTTAACACCATACTTTTTCGCGAGTCCGGCCCTGGCATCCACAGCCATCCAGCCAGCAATAACCTCTGCAACAAGAAGGGACAGGGAGACTGACAACACCACAAGAAGAAAGGACTTAAAGAAGGCTGGTAGTTTATAAATATACATTTAGAAAATTTCCAGTAAGAAGTTATTTATATATACAATTTCCGATTCTTTCATCCAGTTGCACCAGCCAGGTTACTATTCTGCTGTAAACCACCTGACTCGTAGCCCCAAATCCAGATTGTACAGCAGGCCATCCCTTAACATACGTTCAACTGCCTGCTCCTCGCGCAGACCGCGCTGTTTGACCTGGTACAACCTGCCTTTCCCGGGCTGCACTGCACCCAGCAATTCGCCCTGTGCAAGCCGTTGCATCAACTCCGCGTAGACCTGCGCACTTTCCTTTACACTGCACCAGAACAGGGTCAACTCATCAGCATCCGGTCTGATTTCGGGACTCACATGTGCAATCAGGCGACCGGTGTCAATGCCGGCATCGATGTAATGCAGTGTGCAACCAATCTTCTCCGGCTCGGTATTGTAGAGTGCCCAGAAGGTACAATCGGCACCGCGGTACTCGGGTGAAAGTCCACCGTGCAGATTGACCATGCCCAGTCGCCCTTTTTGCAGCAACTCGCCACGTATCAATGATGTTCCGAACACAGCAATAAGATCAGGCTCAAGTTCGTCGGCCAGTCGAACCACCTCAGGATGATTGATGTGAGGCACTTCTTTAACCAGTTCAGGATGGTCAAGCACGGGATCTCTATCAGCGAAGAAAAACCGGGCCTCTCTATTGCCTGTATAGCGTCGACGATCTCTCAGCCAGCGCCATAGCTTGCGAAAGAAGCTTTTCGGTCGCAGCTTCTTCAGGACTTTGCGTGCACTCCACTCACCGCCAGTCTCCTGTACAATGGCCAGGACTTCCGCAGCCTCACACAAGGTGTTGGCGACATAGAGGTGTCGGGGAGAACGGCCGCAAAGAACCAGAATCCTGAGTTTATCCATGGCCTTCTAAACCTTGAATTTGTGGCACCGGTGGCACTGATATGTCTGTCATATCCATCATCAGAGCATCAGAAAAAAACTTGGCGGCCCAGTTTGGATATTCGAAACGGGAGTAGTCACCCCAGATGGGTGATGAACCGGCAATGCCACCGCGTACCGCAGTGTCAGATGCAGCCAGCTTCTGGGTGGTTTTTATATAGTCCAGCCCGGCCTTTGCATTGTCCCGGAAATTTTCCTCGCCGGTGATCTGGGCGAGCCGCGTCCAGTTCAGACTCATCTGCGCAAGGCCAGTCAGACAACAGTAGCTGGCATCAGCAACCCAGCCGTCCTTATAAACGCCTGCCAGCCAGCCGTCCTGCCGCTGAATATCTGCCATGGCGCGGGCCGCTTTTTCGGCAGCTTGCAGGTAACGTTTGTCACTGAGCAACACCCCGGATTCCATAAATCCCCGGATGGCATAAGCAATGGTATGGGTGAAAGGCGAACGCTCCGGAGTAAAAGCATTAGAAGTAAACCATCCGCTTGCTGTCTGCCGGGTCAGT
>DRJN01000383.1 GCA_011052165.1 Gammaproteobacteria bacterium | reverse complement strand
GCCCTTTTTTTATGCCTGTTGAACAGCCTGTAGGCTAATGTTGGCATATTATGTGAATGTTGTTGAGCTAATTAGTTGAGCTATTAATCGTTGCAACAGTATTCGCATGTATTTTATCCCCTCACCCCAACCCTCTCCCAGAGGGAGAGGGGGCTATGATGCGAATACTTATGCAACGATTGATAATTAGCTGAATTTAATCAGGCAAACCTGTTCTACCCGATAATATCGATGAGGGTTTATGCTAAGAATCTGTATTTTTCTTATAGCTCTGCTGCCTGTGCTTAGCGCATGCAGCAGTATTGGCGTCGGCATTGCCCCACCGGAAGAGATCAAGTCACCGGAGATGGGGATGATCTTTGGCAATATTCAGGCGTCAGAGCGGGTCATCGAGGTTGTTCTGCGTGAGTATGGCAAAGTGTATATCCGCCCCTTCAACCGTCCACCCCGTGTTCTGATCTACAAAAACGGGGATTTCATGGCCGAAAATCTGACTCCGGGGAAATACATTTTTTCCTCGGTGGCGACTGCGAATAATCGCTATAATTTGGTACAGAAGAAAATTGATGCCTACCAGCGTATTCTCACCGTACATCCGGGGGAGCTCGTTTATATCGGTTCTTTCGAATTGTTTGATCTGCATACGGAAAACCGGTACAGGGAGAATTTTAAAGTGCTAAGAATGCGCAAACCGGATGAACGTACCATCATCAAAAGACTCTATGACAGATCCATGGGCACTGGCTGGCAGGATCTTTTTGCACGAAAATTGATGGAGCTGCGCTGAATGCCGGGAAGTCGTTGGGCTTCATTTTATTCAACCCAGCCTACGCTAGATCATTTTTTGATTATTATACCCAGGCTCGGAGTCAAATGTAGGTTGGGCAGAGCAACGCGAAACCCAACAGAAATTATCTCAGCCCTTAGATGTTTCCGCGTTTCGCGTTACTTATTCGCTCGATTTTCGATTAGATCATCGACCACCGCCGGATCGGCCAGTGTTGACGTATCCCCCAGATTATCCAGCTCGTTGGCGGCAATTTTACGCAGGATGCGGCGCATGATTTTGCCAGAGCGGGTTTTAGGCAGGCCGGGCGCCCACTGAATCACATCCGGTGAGGCGATAGCGCCGATTTCACGGCGTACCTGCTGTATCAGTTGTTTACGCAACTCGTCTGTGGCTTCCACGCCTTTTATCAGGGTGACATAGGCATAGATCCCCTGCCCCTTGATATCATGCGGACAGCCTACTACGGCCGCTTCCGCCACTGCCTCATGTAGTACCAGTGCACTTTCAACTTCTGCCGTACCCATGCGATGGCCGGAGACATTGAGAACATCATCCATGCGTCCCGTGATCCAATAGTAACCATCGGCGTCACGCCGCGCGCCGTCGCCGGTGGAATAGTAACCGGGATAGGCGCTGAAATAGGTATCGATGAAGCGTTGGTGATTGCCATAGAGCGTGCGCATCTGGCCGGGCCAGGGATGACAGATGACCAGTGCGCCCTCGGCCTCGCCTTCAACCAGGTTGCCGTCTGTGTCCATGATTCCCGGAATAACGCCAAAGAAGGGGCGGCTGGCCGAACCCGGTTTTAGTGGTGTGGCACCGGGCAAAGGGGTGATCATGTGGCCGCCGGTTTCGGTTTGCCACCAGGTGTCGACGATGGGGCAGCGGCTGTCACCCACTATGCGGTAGTACCACTCCCAGGCTTCCGGATTGATGGGTTCCCCCACGGTGCCGAGAATGCGCAGGCTGGCGCGGGAGGTTTTTTTCACCGGTTCGTCACCCTCACGCATCAGTGCCCGAATTGCCGTAGGGGCCGTGTAAAAGGCATTGACCTGATGTTTGTCAATGGTTTGCCAGAAACGGGACGCATCCGGCCAGGTGGGAATGCCTTCAAACATGAGGGTGGTGCTGCCAATGGCCAGCGGACCATAGACCGTGTAACTGTGGCCGGTGACCCAGCCCACGTCGGCGGAACACCAGAAAATATCACCCTCGTGCAGGTCAAAGACGTACTTGGTGGTCATGGCGGCATACAGCAGGTAGCCGCCCGTGGTGTGCAACACGCCCTTGGGCTTGCCGGTGGAGCCGGAGGTATAGAGAATGAACAGGGGATCCTCGGCATCCATTGCCTCGGCCGGACAATCTTCGTCAGCCTTGTCCATCAGTTCGTGGTACCAGACATCGTGTTGTTCGTTCCAGTCAATATCACCGCCGGTATGACGAACGGTGAGTACGGTATGGACCTTGGGGCAGTGAGCTACGGCCTTGTCAGTATTGCTTTTAAGGGCGACGGTCTTGGCGCCACGCAGACCCTGGTCGGCGGTAATCACCAGTTGGCAGTCAGAGTCGAGAATGCGATCTTTCAGGGCTTCGGGCGAGAAGCCGCCGAAAACAACCGAATGAACGGCACCGATGCGGGTACAGGCCAGCATGGCATAGGCGGCTTCCGGGATCATGGGCATATAGAGACAGATCCGGTCACCTTTTTTTATCCCACGGCTCTTGAGTACGTTGGCCAGTTTGCAGACTTCCCGGTGTAATTCGTGGTAGGTGATTTTTTTGTCTACAGAAGGATCATTGCCTTCCCAAATGATGGCGGTTTGATCGCCACGGCGGGCCAGGTGGCGATCGATGCAGTTGGCGCTGACATTGATCTTGCCCCCCTCGAACCAGCGAATGTGGCCTTTTTTGTAATCCCAGTCCAGTACCTTGTTCCAGGGTTGAGTCCAGTCGAGAAATGTTTCTGCGTATTCGGCCCAGAAGCCGACCGGATCGTCGATGGATTGTTGATACAGGCGAAAATAGTCATCTTCAGTGATGTGTGCTCGGGCAGCGATATTTTGAGGGACGGGATAGATTTTTTCCTGCGCCATGGTTTTCTCCTGAATGAAAAACGGGACGGTCGTGAAGGTTGATTATTATCTGTTCCTGTGTTTTTGATCAACTTTCCGCAGGTCAAGGTGTTTAAATGACTGCAGGATCAATCCTTGGTCTGGCGGTTCATCAGTTCGATATCATAAATATAGCGCTGTATTTTTGCTGAAATATCGGTGCTGATGTTATGGAACTGGCAGCCGAAGCGCAGGCCGGCTTCGGGATTGTTCTGTTTCAGCGGCAGATAGTTCATAATCTCAATGTTGACCAGGCCGGATTCTTCGTTGGGCAGGATCAGCCGGGCACCGTTGAAGAGCATACCGGCTTCGATAGTATATTTGGAGTCCTCGATCCGGATGGCCAGCCCGGCGATACTGATATCGAGCACCGAATACGGAACCAGAATGTCCTCATTGTGTATCAACTCGCAGAATATATTGTCACGCAGGGGAATGCGGACCCGGTAGAATTCGCGCCGTTGTACCCAGAGTAGTGATTCCGGGATCGGGCAGGCAAAGGCCGGCTTGCCGTGCAGCTTGGCTTTTTGTAGAAAGCCGGTGCTGAACTGGGCGGTGACACCCTCGTGCTGGGTTTTGAATACCGTGTGTTCGCTTTGCAGCAGTTTTTTATTGGTGGCCTCGTTGGAACCATAATCCAGCACCACCAGATCCTTGTCCGGCAGCACATCGACGATCTGAGTCAGCATAGAATACTTGCCGCCGCCAAAATGAGCGGTAAGGTTGTTCTTGCTTTTAGCCAGTTGCCGCAGCTTCTGGACGATGGCGGCCTTGCTGTTGAGCAGATATTTTTCGTAGTTATCAACTTTTGACTGATCGGTATCGTTGATGGTGGATTGCTCTTGTTTGTCTGTCATGAAGTTGGTTATGGCTGCGTCTGCGCACGGTCTTTATTATGATTGCTTATTAGTCAAAAAGTTTTTGCCACCAGCGACGGCGATTACCCGCCTGTGGTAGGTTGCCAATATCCACGGGCATTTCAAGTGACAATATCCAACCAGGCAAAGGTGGGTTGTTACTGAAGCCGCAGGAGACGCCGAGATTACCAGGATCATATATTTTGATGAAGCTGGGATCTTCGCGCCTGTCGGCATAGACGATGCCACAGTATTCTTCCTGATGTTCCTGACGGATCAGCGTGTCTATTTCATTGATGAAACGATGCAGCTGCGTACTGTCGGCGCAGTTTTGGGGCGGAGCCTCGCCCACGGCGTAGATATACCAGTGTTTGAAGTCCTGTTCGCGCAGTACTTGCCACAGCTGATCCAGTTGTGGCCAGCGCAGCATACTGGTAAAGGAGCCGCAGAATGTTGCGATGAAGGCCGAATCTGCGTCGGGCTTTATTTGCTGTGCCGTTTTCGCCATGATCCCG
>DRJN01000382.1 GCA_011052165.1 Gammaproteobacteria bacterium | reverse complement strand
GGCTCACCGCCAAGAATCTTGCTGCGCACAACCTTCTTCTCGAGTTTCTCAATGGCATCGGAGACTTCTTCCTCAGAATAGCCTTCGCCTTCTTCATCAACCAGCGCCGCCTTGATTTCTTTGCGAATTTCACTCAGGCGTCTATAACGCGGCATTTTTTCACGAATGGTGTAGGCTTCGGCAAACTGCGCTTCACCCGCAGCAGCCACCGCTTCATTCACGGCAACATTTTCTTCTGCCGCCTGCCAGTCCCAGGCAACGGTACCGGCATCGGCGGCCAGTTCACGAATCGCCTTAATTGCGACCTGGAAGGCGTCATGACCGAACATGACGGCGCCCAGCATCACTTCTTCAGACAGTATTTTGGCTTCAGATTCCACCATGAGCACGGCCGCGTCGGTCCCGGCCACAATCAGATCCAGCTCGGAGTCTTCCGCTATTTCGGTCTTGCTCGGATTCAATAAATATTGGCCATCACGGTAACCCACACGCGCGGCGCCAATCGGACCGTTAAAGGGAGCGCCAGAGAGCGCCAGCGCAGCAGAAGCGCCCAGCATGGCCGGGATATCCGGCGTGACGGAGGGATCCAGCGACATGACCGTGCAGATAATTTGAACTTCGTTGGTAAATCCTTCAGGGAACAGGGGGCGAATGGGGCGATCAATCAGACGGGCCGTCAGAGTTTCATTATCAGAGGGCCGGCCTTCCCGTTTCAGGAAGCCACCGGGGATCTTGCCTGCTGCGTAGGTCTTTTCGGTATAATCGACGGTCAGAGGGAAAAAATCCCGGCCTGCCACTTCTTTTTTATTCGCCACCGCCGTCACCAGAACGACGGTTTCAGCCATGCGAACCATGACCGCGCCAGAGGCTTGTCTTGCTATCTCCCCGGTTTCGAGCGTGACAGTATGATCACCAAACTTGAATTCTTTTTTAACAACGGCCATGAAGGTTCCTTAAACGGTGAACGTGACGAAAAATTATTTACGCAGACCCAGACTTGAAATCAAGTCGCGGTAACGCTGCAGATCCCTGTTCTTGAGATAGTCGAGCAGCTTGCGGCGCTGGCTGACCATGCGCAACAGTCCCTGACGGGAGTGATGATCATGAATATGAGTTTTAAAGTGATCGGACAAATCGTTAATACGCGCCGACAACAGCGCGACCTGAACTTCGGGGGATCCGGTGTCAGTGCCTGAACGTTGATAGTTTGAAACGATGTTCGCCTTGCTTTCGGCATTGATTGACATCGCAAGCTCCTGTAATTACATAAAAATTGGTGTATCAAAGAAAGCGCGTATTCTACCCGTGCGCAGGTACCTGAGACAAGCTAAATCCGGGGAAAGAGACTAATTTTGCTAGAATCACGGCGAATTCAGGCCAGGTTTATCAGTCGCCGGGGCGCCACCCGGCCATCGCCCAGAATTTGGCCCACTCCGATAAAACGATCATCATCGGCAAACAGGCAAACCCAGCCGCGAGTCGGCGCCCTGGGCACCTGTATCGCCTGACCCTGGCGTAGATAATGCGTACTATCCTGGGTCAATTTTACCTGCGGCCAGTCAGCCAAGGCATATTCCATTGGCAACAGGTGTGCATCCATGGCCGTAAAACCTTCTTCAGCCAACTGCTCCAGTTCACTCAGCGTACTGCCGTTTTCGATAGAAAAGGGTCCGGCGCCCGTGCGCCGTAATGCATTCAGGTGCGCCCCACAGCCCAGTTCCTCACCGATGTCCTGCACCAGCGTACGAATATAGGTGCCTTTCGAGCAATGCACATCGATGTCCAGTTCATCCTCGGCCTGACCTAGCAATTCAAGGCTGAAGATCGTCACCTGACGCGGCTTGCGTTCGATCTCAATACCCTGGTGCGCCAGCTTGTAAAGAGGCTGCCCCTCCACCTTGATCGCCGAATGCATAGGTGGAATCTGGCTGATTTCACCTTTAAATTGACTGAATACCTCGAGGATGCGCGCCTCGCTATAATCTTTTACCGGGCGGGTTTGCACCACCACGCCATCGGCATCACCGGAATCAGTGCGCTCACCCAGCTTACTGGTCCCCGTATAGTGCTTGTCAGAGTCCAGCAGAAAACCGGAGACCTTGGTCGCCTCACCCAGGCAGATGGGTAACAACCCGCTGGCCATGGGATCCAGATTGCCGGTATGCCCCGCCTTGTTGGCATTGAATAGCCGTTTGACCCGTTGCAGAGCAGCATTGGAGGTCATGCCTACCGGTTTATCGAGCAAGAGGATGCCGCTGACATTGCGACCTTTATTACGCCTGCGTCGAGCCATGAACCTGTTTAATCCTGATCCTGTTGATCCGGATCCTGCGAATCCTGATCCTGATGCTTCTCACGATCGGCGCTCACAGCTTGATCAATCAGGCTGGATAACCGGTCACCCTTGCTGACAGAGGCGTCATAGATAAATTTCAGTGTCGGTACACTGCGCAGGCTCATGTTTTTACCCAGGCAGTGGCGCAGAAAGCCGGCGGCATGATTCAGTATATCCAGTGTTTGCACCATATCATGTTCTTCATTGAACACCGTCACAAATACCTTGGCCAACGATAGATCGCGTGATACCTCTACCGCAGACACCGTCAACATTCCCAACCTGGGATCCTTGATTTCCCGCTGAATAAGGACCGCCAGTTCACGCTGGATCTGTTCACCCACACGGCGGGCCCGGCTAAAATCTTTGGGCATTAGAGAGTGTTTTCATT
>DRJN01000381.1 GCA_011052165.1 Gammaproteobacteria bacterium | reverse complement strand
CCGGCCGGATCGGTGACCGAGCGCAGATTATTGTTGTTGTCATAGGCATAGGTCGTCGTGCGGCCCAGGGCGTCCGCCCTGGTCAGCCGCCGGCCGACGCCGTCATAGGTGTATTGGGTAAGGTTACCGAGCGCATCCTGTACCCGGGTCAGGTTGCCCTGCACATCGTAGGTGTTGGTGGTCGTGTTGCCACGGGCGTCGGTGATGGTGAGCGGCAGGCCGCTGGCGTCGTAAGTCACCGTGGTGGTATTGGTCAGGGCATCGGTGGTCGTCAGCAGGTTGCCGTTGGCGTCGTAAGTGAAGCTGGTGGTATTGCTCAGGGCATCCGTGCGCGTCAGTGGGTTGTTGTTCGCATCGTAAGTAATAGCGGTAACGTTGCTCAGGGTATCGGTTTTGGAGGTAACGTTGCCGCTGGCGTCATAGCCATACTGGGTGATATTGCCGTTCTTGTCGGTGACCTTGATGCGGTTGCCCCGGTCGTCGTATTCGTAAAGCACTATGCCACCGCGACCGTCTTTGGCGCGAATCAGGCGCATCAGATCATCGTGCACATGGGTGGTCACGAATCCCAGCGCATTAGTGAAGGTCGTCGTGCGGCTTGGTTCGTCGTAGGTATAGGTTGTTGCACCACCTTTGGCATCGGTCTGGTAGATCACAACCCGGCGGCTCGCATCGTAGGTGCTGCTGACGATGGTGTTGCCGAGCGGATCCACTACTGTGAGCATCTGGTGGTTGGTGTTGTAGGTAAAGACGGTCACATTACCGTTCGGGTCGGTGGCTGAAATCAGATCACCGTTGGCATCATAGTTGAACTGCGTCACCCGGCCGAGCGGGCCTGTGATGTCGGTAATGCGGTTGCCTGTGTCGTAGGCGAAATTGATAGTACGTCCAGCGGTATCAGTAACCTGGGTGAGATTGCCGGCGGTATAGGCCAGTGCAGTGGCATTACCGTTTTTGTCGGTGACGGAGGTCAGTTGCCCGGGAGCATTAAAGCGATACTCGGTCAGGTTCTTCTTGCGCAGGATAAACCCACCGCTGCCGTCATCCGTCAGATAATCGAAAACACCATACTGCGGAGTAAAGCCACCCGCGCCGTCGGGGCCCCAGGTTTCCGTCTTGCCGTCGCCCCAGCGGATTGTCACAACCCCACTGTCGATCGCAAGCGAAGACTGGTAGTTGTGATTCCACCCGAAGCCCAGTGGGCCGTTCAACGGATCACGCGAGTTGTAGGTTCGGACAAACTCGAAGCCCATGCCCTTGCCGGGCAAGGCGAGGTCCGAGTGTACGTAGTAATAGTTACCGGTCGCTGTATTGACGGGGTCACCGCCGTTGCCTGATTCTGTGTTTGCCCCTTTAACCGTGCTTTCGACCGTCAACCCGACATCCAGGGATCGGCCATCGAAGGTGCTGATTTTTTTCAAATACGTTCGGAATCCTGAAACGTTCACAGTGACATCGTAGTCGCCGCAATCCAGACCGGGGATAGAATAGGTACCCGTGGCATCGGTTACTGCGGAAACACCGCCCGCCGTTACCGTTGCACCCGCTATCGGTGCCCTCGTCAGTTCATCACGCAGTATACCTGTCAGCGGCGCGTTAGTCTGGCAGGCGCGGAAGTCCAGGCCAGACAGATTACTACCGGAAACATTAACATTTGGGCGAGAAGGTGGCTCAAATGTGTAACCGCTGAAGCTTGGGGTGAGGGTGTAGGCGCCACTATTCAAGCCAGTGAAGGTATAAGTTCCATCAGCCAGGGTAGAAGTCGTTGCCGATGCTGCGCCACCCAGAGCCATGCTGACAGCGGGCAAAGAAGATGATCCAGCAGTTGCCACCCTGCCCTGAATATCCGCAGTGCCACTTCCCGAGGCCGTCGACACCTGCACCCAATCCCCGCACCCCCAGCCTGTGGACGCACCCGAAATCAAAGGCAGATAAATCTCATACCAGTTGCTATAACAACCCGAACCGGAAGGCTGGGTGCCAAGAGTCACAAAGCGCTGGCCATCCCAGGCGCTGTCAATAACCGAGCCGTTGGGATAAGCAAGAATTCTTAACCCAATGGGGCCAGTACCTGTAACTTCGACCTGGGTCGCCGCAGGTTCCTGCACGGAATACGTGACGCCTTGATAGATACCAGCCACCCAACCGGTGCAGGGTTTGCCGTTACCACAGGGCAGATGGATCTTGTACCAGACGTCGCCTCCCTGCTCGCTCTTCTGGAAGGCGACAAATTCCTGGCCAAAGCTGATTTCGGTGAAGCTCGAATTTGCTGTACCTGGACCCTGCCGCACGTAGAGTCCTGCGGCGTTGGTGACTTTTACGGGAACGGGAGTGATCGGAGTCACCGGCGGCCCAATATCAAAAGACTGTCCGCCGCGCACGAGACGAACATCCCTGTCAGCGGACTTAAAGGCGTAGTAGTCGTCGCCATAGCCGAAATAGACGCCCCACGCGCTGTCGGAGTAGTAGGCACTGGGAGAAGCCGACCAGAACCCCGACGAGGGCGTGCCTGGAAAGACCGTTTCATTTATCGCCGGGCTATAGCATTGGCGCTCCACGATGGAACCCAATTCCTTGATATTCGGGACGCGCCAGTCGCCCTGGCCAGCATAACCTCCGCCGGCGTTGAGGGTTTGCGCCTGTTGCAGGGCCTGCTGCCAGGTATAGGCACCGGCCGTGCCGGTACAACCACCTGCACCGTCCGTGGTCTGACCTTCTGAACACTGTTTCCACATCAGCCCCGTGTCACTGTCAGTCACCGTGCCATCACCATTGATGACGAAACGGCTGGTGGGCGTGCTGGCCGGTATGGCGCTGTTGCAGGTCTGGGCGTGGGCCTGCCCCGCCAGCAGCGTCAATAACACCAGGAAAGCGGTCATCAGGCGTTGCATTGTTGCCCTCCTTGCACCAATGCGCGCATGAATGTCGCCGGTTCTTGTGGGCGCCAGGCGAGGCGTAGCACGCGGCGTTTCATGCCGCCTTTGAGGTAGCCCTTCTCAGCGATAAAACAATATGCTATCCCCACCGCTCGCAATCGGCGGCGGAACGGTTTCAACTTCCCGAGAGAAAGAGATAAGGCCTCATTTTCATACCCCCTCCGCACGAGAACTACATCGTCCGGTCGTTGTTGCTTGAACCAGCGCCACTGGCTGGTGAGGTTGCCGATGGGCAGACCCTTGCCCACAAGGCGCGCACCTCCTTGCCCAACTGCACCAGCACCTTGAGATCGTCCACCGCCAGGGACAACCGCCTGACGTGCCGGGGCCGGTTGGTCTTTTCGTTGTAGGCGCGAACAATCAGCCGGCAGATACCCATCGCCTGGCGGCGGAGATCCGTTCCCAGCGTATATTTGTGGTAGCGCGGGAACCGGCGTACCGCCTCCTCGATGACCACCAGCAACCGGTTGGCATCGCGCCAGATAGGCAGATGATCCATACGCGCCATGTTGTCCTCCCGGGTTCATGTGATGCCCACTGCCTGTTTGTATTGACCTGTCCACATGCCAAAATGCCAATTCACTGTCCGCCGCGCACGAGACGAACATACTTGCCAGAGGACTTAATTCGCCGCCGTAGTCGTTGCCATAGTATAAAACTGACGTCCCACGCGTAGTCGGAGTAGCCGGCATAGGGAGAAGCCGACCAGAACCAATAATTCGTATTCGGGAAATAGGCGGTATCAATAGCCGGGCCGGGATACGGGATGCTGTAGTCCACGATGGAACGCAACTCTTCCTGCCACGGCAGGCGCCAGTCACTATAGCCACAGAGACCCTGACTGTTCACCGCCTGTGCATAGCTGTAGGTATCACAGGCGCTACCGGCGCAGGTACCGCCATTTTGCGTGCCGGCGCTACCACCGTTAGTGCTGCCGTCCGGGTTGTACCAGGTGTAGGTGTTGTCCTTGTCGCGCAGGCCGCCGTCATTGGTCTTGACCTCCCAGATCAGCCCGGTGACGTTGTCGCGCACGCAGGACCAGCTGGTGGCCGAGGCCGGCAGTTCGTTGCCGCCTGCTCCCAGCTTGGTGAAGTCAAACCCGGCGCTGCCGCCGCCGATCTTGCTCAGGGTGCCGGCTGTAGCGGCAGCATCGCGGCCGTAACTGGCGTCTTGTCCCGGATAATCGGCAGGCTCCGTAGCAAGGGTATTGCTGGAAGCATCGCCGAAGGTGGTGATGCCGGTGTCGTTCAGAGGCGCCGCCTGGGTTGGGGAAACAATCGTGGCTAACAGCATGGCGAACGAGGCCGCCACAACACGCAACGGACCACCTGCCCCGGTTACCCGGGACACATGTCCTGAAATGATTTCAGTCCCACACCTTCTTGTTATTTTGGGGTGCACGCTGTCCATGCCCCTCCTCTGTTCGATCCGGCTCTGCCGGATCAGGATGACGTATTCGCTTAATCACCCTTCCCGTGTCTTCACGCTCAGAGTGAAGACATAATTTGTTTTTATTGTGTGCAACACCCTCCCTAATGGAAATAGGGAACATCGGGTAAGCTATCGGTCTTTCTTCAACCAACCTCCCAAGCGATAGCACCAGCGGCTCCGACAAAGAATGCCTGACCTGCGCTGACGCTGGTGGTGGAAGGATTGAAAGATACCGTTTGATGCGTCCACCCTGGCTGTTAATATCGGCAGGATGACAAGCGCACTCGCCATGGTTCTTGTTCTCATGACCGGCTCCCCCAACTATCCCCTGATCTGAAGTATTGTCGTAGTCTTTGTCAGGGTTTAAGCGGAATTTAGCGCTGAGAGCGACGCGGTGTCAAGTCGAAGCTGGTTATATAAAAATAGCCATACAGAGCGGGTCAGCTTTATATTGCTGCTAACATTCTGTGGTTCCTGACTTTTTCATCGAAATATCCTGGCGCAACTCCACCCTTGCGGATCTTCGCTCAACGCCGAATTGTCGAAAACAGGGCATCGTAGTTGCCGTCCGTTGCCAGTCGGTACCCGCTGAGCTGTTCTGTGTCTGTTGCCACCATCGCCTGTTCGATCATCCGATCGATGCGCACATCATTCAGGCGCCCGCGGTGCAGGGCGATTATCTATCAATGTAATCAATTATATAGATGTAATAATGCCGGAATTTAAGTGAAATTAGCAAGTTTATTGTATTATTGTAAATTCGGGTAAGATTGCTATAATCGCGTCTATGGATCCGATCAGAAATCCCTATACT
>DRJN01000380.1 GCA_011052165.1 Gammaproteobacteria bacterium | reverse complement strand
CAACAGTATTCGCATGTATTTTATCCCCTCACCCCCACCCTCTCCCAGAGGGAGAGGGGGCTATGATGCAAATACTGTTGCAACGATTGATATAAACGCAGAGGTGATATCATTTTGTTTTTTTTGCGCCTCGGCGTTTTTGCGTTAAATAATGAATGATCAAAAAACAGGGACCAATGTGAATATTAAAGACTACATGGCTGATCTTGGTCGCCAGGCGCGTGCGGCCTCACGGCTGATGGCGACGGCCACGACTGGCGTCAAGGATGAGGCCCTGCGGGCCATGGCCGCCCTGCTGGAAGAACAGTCAGCGGCCTTGCTTGAAGCCAATGTTGAGGACATGGACGCCGGGCGCCAAAAGGGTCTGGATGCGGCGCTGCTGGATCGGCTGGAACTCAATGAGGAACGTATTAGTGGCATGGCCGAAGGCCTGCGCCAGATTGCTGCTCTGCCGGATCCGGTTGGCGAGATCAGCGATCTCAATTACCGGCCATCGGGCATCCAGGTGGGTAAAATGCGTGTGCCATTAGGCGTGATCGGCATTATCTACGAATCCCGTCCCAATGTGACGGCGGATGCCGCGGCTCTGTGCCTGAAGTCCGGTAATGCCGCTATTTTACGCGGGGGTTCTGAAGCCCTGCATTCCAATCAGGCCATCGCCCGTTGCATTCATCAGGGCCTGGAAAAAGTCGGCCTGCCGGTTGATGTGGTGCAGGTCCTGGATACCACCGATCGGGCGGCGGTGGGGGAACTTATCACCCTGTCGGAATTCGTGGACGTGATCGTGCCGCGCGGAGGTAAGGGGCTGATCGAACGCATTAGCGCTGATGCGCGGGTGCCGGTGATCAAGCACCTGCACGGTATCTGTCATGTTTATATCGATGATCGGGCGGACATCGACAAGGCAATTGCGGTCGCCTTCAATGCCAAGACCCATCGCTACGGGGTGTGCAACGCGATGGAAACCCTGCTGGTGCATGAGGCCGTGGCAGCCGAAGTATTGCCGAGATTGGCGGCGCAATATCAGAAGGAAGGCGTGGAACTGCGCGGCTGTGCCGCCACGCAGAAAATTCTGAGTGACATTAAAGCGGCGACGGATGAAGACTGGGATACGGAATACCTCGCCCCTGTTCTATCGATCCGCATTGTTGCGGATATAACTGCGGCCATCGAGCATATTCACCAGCATGGTTCCGGGCATACCGAATCCATCATGACCGAAGAGATCGGTCGGGCGCGCGCCTTTATGACCCAGGTGGATGCCAGTTCGGTCATAATCAACGCTTCCACCCGCTTTGCCGATGGTTTCGAATATGGCCTGGGTGCGGAAATCGGCATTAGTACCGACAAGATCCATGTGCGTGGTCCGGTCGGACTGGAAGGCCTGACCTCGCAGAAGTATATTGTTATCGGTGATGGACATGTTAGATTGTAGTCGCGAGTGGCGAGTAGCCAGGAAAACCGGTAGGTGCAAAATATCAATCGTTGCAACAGTATTCGCATGTATTTTATCCCCTCACCCCAACCCTCTCCCAGAGGGAGAGGGGGCTATGATGCAAATACTTATGCAACGATTAATATCGTGTTCCATTATGTGTGTCTTGTGCTTGGAGCCGTCTCGGGTGATATGAGTGGGGAACAAAGGTAAGCAAAAGATAGCGGCGGCGGTTACCCTCCACCCGCTACCCGCCACTCGTTACTCGTCGTGATTGGCATCTACGGCGGTACTTTCGATCCTATCCACTACGGCCACCTGCGTCCGGCGCTGGACGTGTACCAGGCGCTGCCGTTTTCGGAGATCCGTTTTATTCCCTGTGGTGAACCCCCGCACCGGGAAATGCCGTATGCTAACCGGCAGCAGCGACTGGCGATGTTACGGCTGGCGTTGGCGAACCAGCCGGTGTTTAGCCTCGACGAACGGGAGATGCGGCGCAAGGGGCCGTCGTTCATGGTGGATACGCTAAAGGAATTGCGTGCAGAGTGCGGTCAGCGGTCCCTGTGTCTGATTATCGGTTTCGATGCCTTTCTTGGGCTGGATCACTGGCATCAGTGGCAGGCGATTCCCGAACTGGCGCATGTGCTGGTAACCCACCGGCCGGGCTGGAACAAAAGCGAAATCGAATCACAGTCCGCCCTGGGTCAACTGGTTGAGTTGCGGCAGATCGCCCCTGAGGGGCTGGCGCAGCGTCCGGCGGGAGGGATCGTCTTTCTGCCCGTGACCCAGCTGGATATTTCCTCGACCCGAATCCGCGAACTGGTAGCCGCGGGCAAGGATGCGCGTTATTTGCTGCCTGACAATGTTTATGAACTTATCAAACAGGAAAAATTTTACGGACCGCCATGTTAGAAATTGAAGAACTGAAAAAAATCGTGATCGAGGCGATCGAAGACGTCAAGGGTATTAATTTGAGTGTGCTGGATGTCAAGGGCAAGACCAGCGTCACCGATTTGATGATCATCGTCAGCGGGAACACTTCACGTCAGGTCAGGGCGATTGCCAATAGCGTGATCATGGCAGTGAAGAAAAACGGCCATCCACCCCTGGGCGCCGAAGGCGAGGAATATGGTGAATGGGCGCTGGTCGATCTGGGCGATATCATTGTTCATATCATGCAGCCGTCGATTCGTGATTTCTATAACCTGGAAAAACTCTGGGGTGAAGACAGCCCGGTGGCCGCCGACGGCAGTTGATTTATCTCCATGCAGATCCATCTTATTGCAACGGGCACACGCATGCCGGACTGGGTGGGACAGGGTTATGCCGAATATGCCCGGCGCATGCCGTCTGAATGCCGTATAGGCCTGCATGAGATTACTGCGGGTAAACGCGGTAAAAATGCAGATATTGCACGCCTGACCGAACAGGAAGGCCGGCGCATGTTGGCCGCTATTCCTAAAAATACCCGGGTGATCGCGATGGATGTGGCGGGTCAGGCCT
>DRJN01000379.1 GCA_011052165.1 Gammaproteobacteria bacterium | reverse complement strand
TCAAACAGCCAACCCGCCATTTCAGATGGAACGGCCTGCGCAAACAAGCGCAAACGCACCCGCCACACAGGCTCATAAAGATGACGACCAAATCGATTCAACCGCTTTTCCGAATTTCTACGCCCAGCAGCCGGGCAAGAGAGGAAATTTTACACGCATCACGAGTGTGACAACAGATTTTTGGCCATTCATTATAATTTCCCCCAATCGTGGTAAAGTGAAAAAAGTTTAGCCATGCCTACTTAAATGAAGATTAATCCCACCACAATGCAAGTAACAAAACTGTCGGCTGGATCAATACCTGATTCACTTATTTATTCCAGAAATAGACTCATTATTAAGAACCTGTTAATAATGGCTATACTTTAAATTAAGAAACATGACCTAACCGACCCTCACCACAGCTGATGCCTGAAATCGAACCCTATTTTAATCTAGATGATATCGAAGAACTCAAACGTTTTCTTGAGTTCAATGATACCGATATCCGGACCCTGACGAACCTGCATCAATACCTTAAAAAAGATCCCTCTTTTTTTGTCGATCAGTTCTATTCCCACCTGCTCAAATTTGAATTTTCAAAATCCCTGATTCCTGATGAGGTGACCTTGAGGCGACTGAAGAAAACGCAGAGTCGCTATTTCGCCTTGCTGACTTCAGGTGAATACGGCGAAGCCTATTTGCGTAACCGTTTCCAGGTTGGCCGTGCCCATCAGCAGATTGGCCTGGAACCCCGCTGGTATATCGGCGCCTATCGCAAATATCTCTCTCTGCTCATTCCGCAGATTTCCGACTATCTGAAAGCAGATGGAGACGAATGCCTGCAGACCGTGCAATCTATTCTCAAAGTCGTGTTTCTTGATATCGCGATTGCCATGGAGACCTATGTCGATAAAAACCGCGAAACTATGACCCGTCGCACGGCTCAACTTTCAGCCTTAAACAAAGTCGCGGTGACCGTCAATGCCACCCTGGGCATTAACGAAACCCTGAATGAAGTGATGAAGTGCGCTATGGATATTGTCAGAGCGCAGGCATCCGCCATTGTCCTGTTTGATGCAGAATCCCGTTGTTTCACTGACAAATACACCATGGGGCTGTCACGTCACTTTGTTAAAAACATGAACTTCCGCCGAGGGGGGCTGGCTGACGATGTGTTTAACAATAACCAGTATATCCTGAGTAATGATCTGCCCGGCACCCAACATCCTCTCAGTGAACTGGCGCGCCAGGAAAAAATCAGTTCCTTCGTCTGCCTGCCCCTGGTCAGTCACAAGCGCCGCCTGGGGGTGCAGTATCTCTATTTCCACCATCGTCAGGAACTTTTTGATGACGAATACGCCCTGCTGGGGACGCTCTCCCATATCGCGACCGGTGCTATCGGCAATGCCCATCTGCACTCCAGGGCGGTGACCCTGTCGATGACCGATGAATTGACCAACTTGTTTAACCGCAGGGAATTCATGGTACGTCTGGAACAGGACATGCTGCGCAGCCGCCGCAGCAACAAACCCTTTTCCCTGATCATGGCCGACATTGATCACTTCAAGGATATCAACGACAGCTACGGCCATACCACCGGCGACAGGCTGCTGACCGAACTGGCGCAGATATTCATGAACATCACCCGCGACATTGATATTGTCGCCCGCTATGGTGGCGATGAGTTTATTTTCCTGTTACCCGGCATCCCGGGTGATGTCGCCTTTCAGATTGCCGAACGTATCCGAAGATCCGTTGAGCAGCTTCAATTGCATGCCAACAAACAGAAATCATTTTATGTCAGCATCAGCATGGGTATTTCCTGTTTTCCAAAGGGAGCACAGGATGAAAACAGCCTAATCGAGAATGCGGATAAGGCGCTTTATGTTGCCAAAAACAACGGTCGCAACCAGACCGCTATTTTCTCCGCGATCCCGAAGGAAAAAAACAAGGAATAAGCGTCTCGGTAGGTTTTTCCTCAAGACTTCGCGCTTCGCTCTACCCACCCTAACTGTTTTTCGCTGCAAGCTGCGGGGTATTAATCGTTGCATAAGTATTTGCATCATAGTCCCCTCTCCCTTTGGGAGAGGGTGGGGGTGAGGGGATAAAATACATGCAAATACTTATGCAACGATTAATATGAGACCCAAAGAGATTTAAAAACAAAATATCCAATAATGTCTATAATCAGTAGCCATGCAACACTAGGAAATGTATCGTGAAACGGGTCTTCAAACTCATGTTGCTTGCGCTGGTACTGGTCGGGGTCAGTCCCTTTTTGCTCCACGGGTCCAATGGCAAGCCGCTTTTCTCGCTGGATAAACTGACGCTGCCAAATTTATCCCATTTATTCGGTCGCGCCGGTTCTGACGCTGCCCGGGTGTCAAAGACCCTCGGTGATATCAAGTCCACAGCGGGCAAGGTTTTACCCATTGAACTCGACGGTAAGCACACCGCCGTGCACAAGTGGCGTGATAAACACGGCGTCTGGCATTTTTCTGACAAGCAGAATCCGCATGGCAAGGATGAGGTCGTCCTCATCAACACCAATACCAATGTGGTTCAGGCGGATCCAGTGGCTAAAGCTATTCCGAATAAACAGAAAAGCGGCACGGCGACGGATAAAAAAGAAAATACAAAGGATGCCGGGCCAAGCATTCCCCTCCCAACGACGATCCCCATGAAGGACATCCCCAAACTGATTAGAGATACGCAAGCCCTGAAGGACACCCTGAACAAGCGTTACAGGAAACAACAGAAACTGCTGGATTCCTTGCAATCGAAACAATGATGTGGTCTGTCGCGACGGTTCGTTAAAACCTGAATACCTCAGAATTTAAACGCTTCCTAAAAGCGATTCCGTTCCCAGAACACGCAGGCGGCGGCTAAAACCGGGACACAGTTGAGCACTATCGGTAGAAACTATTTCCAGTGTCTGATTTGATACCGGATGCCCGGCTTCGGCCTCCGGAAATACCATGCTTTCATTTTCACTACAGATAAAACGAAACATATTGCGTCCCAAATATACCATGTCATTATTTTTCAGACGCAGGCTGGACACTCTCTTCTTGTTAACATAGGTTTTGTTGGTACTGCCCAGATCATGAATGAAGAACTCGCAACCCGCAGACGGGACTTCACTCAGTCTGGCTTCGATCAGTGCATGTTCTTTACTGACATAGGCATCAGCAACACAGATGTCATTATGAATCTCGCTTCGGCCAATGCGAATTACGGGCTTATCAATGTTAAAGCGGATCCCCGGAACACCGTTGGCATACTGAATTAATTCAGCCATCTTTTTATTTCCTCATCCAAATATGGTTATTTTAAACAGCTTCCCTGCCCGGAAAATACAGACTACTGCGTGCGCCGCTAAGGTAACGTGAATTTGTTCACATTTTCATTGATACTATGACTACTGGCAAAAGGGAAACTCCGGTCATGAGCAGGCCAGAATGGCCTGGCGAAGAAGCCGCAAACAGGGCCTGGATTCCCGCAAAAAATGCAATTTTTCTTTATGATATCAAAGACTCAGGGAATATTTTCTACCTTTGCCAGACCCTCACCTCGCGGATCACTGGCGGCACTTACGGCGTGGCGAGCTTTGTCGAGTATGACTATTTGCATATTTCCGTAGGTGTAGTGAAGCTGTTGCAACTTATGTCCCATACTTTGCAGGCCCAGTATCTCGCCCACCGTAAAAGCTCCGTTTTCAAACTGCACTACATCGGGTAAATACTGGTGATGAAAACGCCGCTGGCTGACGATACGCTGGGCTGACAGCCCTTGCGTTGCCGCTATAATACCTCGCAATACCATCGTGATGATCCGGCTGCCGCCCGGGGTGCCGAGAATCGCCAGCCTGTCGGGACTTTCGACAAAGGTCGGACTCATGCTGGAGAGCATGCGCTTGCCGGGCGCAATAGCATTGGCCTGCGCCCCCACCAGCCCATAAACATTCGGCACACCGGGCTTGGCGGAAAAGTCATCCATCTCATCGTTGAGCAGCACGCCGGTGCCCGCAGCCATGAAACCCGAACCAAAAGGGTAGTTGATACTCAGGGTCGCGGCCACGCGGTTGCCCTGTGCATCCAGAATAGAGAAATGCGTGGTGTGCTTCCCTTCCGGCGGGGGCACTGCTGGCTTCAGATCCCGGCTAGGGGTGGCGTGCAAAGGATCGATCGTCTCACGTAATTTGCGCGCATAGCGCTTGTTCGTCAGGCGCGCAACCGGAACGTTGACGAAATCCGGATCGCCCAGAAATTCGGCCCGATCCCGGTAGGCCCGGCGCATGACCTCAATCAGCAAATGTTTGCGTGCAACACCGGACAATGCGCGCAGGTTATCATTTCCCAACATGTTGAGCATTTCGATAATAGCGACACCGCCCGAGGAAGGCGGCGCAGCGGAAGTAATGCGATAGCCATGCCAGCTGCCCGTCACGGGCTTGCGCTCACGGATCTTATAAGCGGCCAAATCTTTAGCACTCCAGATCCCGCCCGCCTTGCTCGTTTCCGCAATTAACCGTTTGGCTACTTTACCCTGATAGAAACCCGCCGCACCGTGAGCCGCCAGGGCTTCCAGTGTGCGCGCCAAATCCGGCTGCTTAATAATATAGTCCTCGTGCGGCACCTCATTCCGGTACAGAAAAACGGCCGCTGCGGCCTTCGACGCCCGCAGGACGTGCAGGCGAAACCTCGCCATGCGCTTGTAATATTGTGTTACGGCAAAACCCTTGCGGGCAATACGAATGGCCGGCGCCAGCGACTGACTCAAGGGGAGACGACCATATTTTTCTGCAATATGCACCAGCGCCGCCGGCTCGCCAGGGATCCCCGCTGCCAGCACGCCATTCATCGACAACCCTGGAATCACCTTGCCCGTCTTATCCTGATACATTTTTTCATACGCTTTCAGTGGCGCGGTTTCCCGGCCATCGATCATCACAGCCTGCGCCTTACCCGCCTGCTGTAACAGCCAGAAGCCGCCGCCACCCAGCCCGGAGCTATAGGGCTCCACCACTGCCAGGACCGCGCTCACGGCCACCGCCGCATCAAAAGCATTCCCCCCAGCCTTGAGGATCTCGAAACCCGCCTCGGTCGCCAGTGGCTGGGTGCTGGCAATACCGGCTTCGTGCCGTGGCGTGGGATAAGCCGGAACAACAGCCACCAGCATGATCAAAACAGTTGTAACAAAACGCATCATTTCATACCCCTCCTAATAGTTGGGCAACATGAACGATAATATATTATAGCTGGGCTATGCCCACGAATTTTCAAGATAACACACTGAGAACAAAGAAAATAATAGGTCTTCATGGCAAAGATAGGATCAACTTGGTTCACGACAAACTGATTTGGGACTTGCCATGACAGCCGCTAAATTATTGCATAAGTATTTGCATCATAGCCCATCTCACGGCGATAACCGTGCATCGGTCTGTTTGATCCGGTTTTCAAGTGACTGAAGCGCTTCTTTTTGAAGTAGCACGCACAAATAAAATTCGGGTGCAGGACACGAAAACTGAATAATTGAAAAAAATACAGGGCAGCAACGCTTCGTTTTTTATCGCCTGCTTGGCAGAGAACGACTTATGGGTGACCCTTTGATTTCTGTCGCTTTATGGACTAAAGGACATTGAAAATAAACTGAATCAGTTTTGTTAAATAAATCTGTCCCCTTTACTCTGTTTACTGCTTTACTGTAAGGAAACTCTGATTAATTCCGCCGTTCGTGGTGAGCGAAGTCGAACCATGAACACCGAACCCAACAAAATCAGTATGTTTACTCTCGTTCCCACGCTCCGCGTGGGAATGCATACCGACCTCACCACTGCCGACAAACCTCCAGCAAGCCTGGCAGCCCCATATAATCTCTCGCGCTGGAATAACGCCAGTGCTCCGCCTTGTCAACATCACCGCGCTTAACCGGGTTCTGGTGAATATACTCCACTTTCTGCCGCATCATCGATTCATCTTGTTGTATCCATTCAGGGTGTCCACCTTCTTGCCAGAACTGGTAAGCCCGATCCCCTTTGTGTACTTTTTTATAAAATGCCAGTTGTTCCAAAATAGGCCTGACATTATTCTCATCAAGATATTGGATTATTTGTTTGGCCGTATAGGATTTAAACCTTGCGATGTCTTTATCAAGCT
>DRJN01000378.1 GCA_011052165.1 Gammaproteobacteria bacterium | reverse complement strand
TTCTGCAGTTCAGTGATTTCTAGAGGCATGATGGAAGCCGATCCCCATAATATTGTGTTCTGCCCCTACATTATTTCGATCTACACCCTGCCCGGGGAGAAAAACCGGGTCTATCTGGCCTATCGCCGCCCCTTGCCGGTGGGCAGCCCGGCGTCGAAAAAGGCCCTCCGGGCGGTGGAAAAGCTGTTGAAGGGTATCGTGAACGATACGATGAACTGAGTGCGGGAACATGCCGAAAATCCGCTGATTTTCTCATTTGCCTGATCCCCCCGTAGACTGTTCCGGACTGCCGGGGGAGGCCTTCTCCCGTGCCTCCTCGGGGGTCTAAACAGCTTTACAAAGTAATTTTCCGGGAAATGCACAAAAATTATTTCTGAAGCAACTAAAGCCCCTTACCCCGGATGTCGCTATATAAGCAGGTCTTCAGCTTAATGGCGGTACGCTTTTTTTATGACTCCTCAAGATTTGGTAACAGGTGTAATCAGGCTGGTGTCCCTGCCTGAGGTGTGTATACGGGTAAATGAAATGATGGAAGATCCCTCTACTACGGCTAAAGCGCTGGGGGAGGTGATCAGCCGTGACGCCGGCCTTACCGCGCGTTTGTTGAAGATCGTCAACAGTTCTTTTTATGGTTTCCCTTCCAAAATCGAAACTGTATCCCGCGCCGTGGCCGTCATCGGTTTGCGCGAATTGCGTGGGCTGGTGCTGGCCGCTTCGGCGGTGG
Organism: Gammaproteobacteria bacterium; assembly: GCA_011052165.1. Lineage (GTDB taxonomy): Bacteria > Pseudomonadota > Gammaproteobacteria > UBA6429 > Thiohalophilaceae > JAADGZ01. Next base: position 2,288 of record DRJN01000378.1, on the reverse strand, counting down.
AAACCTTTTCCAAAATCCCTACCGAGGTGCTCAATCGGGTGTATTTCTGGCGCCATAGTGTTTACTGTGGCGTCGTCGCACAACTGGTTGCCGAAGAATGCAAGGTGCTGCACAGCGAACGCCTGTTTGTCGCCGGCCTGCTCCACGATATTGGCAAATTGATCATTGCCCACCGATTGGCGGAGAAAATGAAAATTATCAAGCAACGCGTTGCGGCTGAACAACGCGTTGATTATGAAATCGAGCGGGAGGAGCTGGGTTTCGATCACGCCGATGTGGGTGGCGCCCTGTTACGGGAATGGAAAATGCCGCCCACGCTGTGTGATGCCGTGTACTTTCACCACCATCCTGCCGATGCGACAGACAGTCTGATGGATGCGGGCATTATACATCTGGCTAACCACGTTACCGGTATGGCGGAAGAAGGTCTGGATGTGGATATAGAAACGATCATCCAGCCTATTGATGAGCGGATCTGGGGTGTGCTGGCGGCGGATGCCAGCGTGATCGAAACCGTCTCCAGGAAAGCCGGGCCGCTTTTCAGCGACGCCCTGGACGTGATCCTGCCACGCGCCTATCCGATCTAAGCAGGCAACACTCGCTTTGAAATAATCTTCCGGCTGCGGTATCTTGCGGCAGGTTCGCCATTTTCCGGAATATGATGCCCTCTCCCTCTCCCATTGATGAATTGCTCCATATTATGCAGCGTTTGCGTGATCCTGAGTCCGGATGTCCCTGGGATCAGCAACAAACCTTTCGAAGTCTTAGTCCCTATACGCTTGAAGAGGCCTACGAAGTGGCGGAGGCGATAGAGAATGACGCAGGGAACGAGCTGGCGGATGAACTGGGTGATTTGCTGTTTCAGGTGGTGTTCTATGCCCAGATCGCCGAGGAAGAGGGGATTTTTGATTTTGCCCGGATCTGCCGCAATATCAGTGACAAGCTGGTTCGTCGCCATCCCCATGTGTTTGCCGGTGAAAAGGTGGTATCGGTAGCCGAACAGGCCGAAGCCTGGGAACGGCTCAAGGCGCATGAGCGGGCGGAAAAATCGGTCACCGGAAAAAACCGGATACTGGATGGGATCAGCCAGGCATTGCCGGCCTTGACCCGGGCATTGAAATTGCAAAAGCGCGCCGCACGGGTGGGGTTTGACTGGCCGGATATTCAGGGCGTGCTGGCGAAGATTCAGGAGGAAATCGCCGAAGTGGAGGCCGAGCTGGAAGAGCCGGTGGTCGCGGATCGGATGCAGCATGAAATAGGCGATCTGCTGTTTGCCGTGGTGAATCTGGCCCGCCATACGGGCATGGATCCGGAAACGGCGTTGCGCGCGGCCAACCGGCGCTTCGAGTCACGCTTTGCCCATGTAGAAGATGCCTTGAATACGCAGGGCGGGTTTGCGCAGGCCAGCCTCGATGAGATGGAAGTGGCCTGGCAGGGTGCCAAAGAGAGTGAAAAACATAACTGAAGGCGCAGGAATACGGCAAGGTTGACAGGCAGGGATGATCATTGCCCTCTTTCGGGACGGCGCTTTGCGCTTAACGCCTGTCTCTATTTCACATCAAAACCGTAAATCAGCATCTTTGACATCAAATTTGGCGCATCCAGATAGGGTACGGTATGGTTCGCACGAATGATCTGACGGCCCTCCTTTGATGAAGCAAACTTGATAAAGTCCTTCGCCAGCCGGGAAGGATGGGGGCTGGTGACCAGATAGAGCGGCCGGTAGAGACCGTAGCTGCCATTCTTAATATTTTCATAGGTGGGCGATCTGCCGCCGAATTTGAGCACCTTGACCTTGCGTTTGCGTGCGCTGCTGATCCCGGTAATGCCAAGGGCATCGGGATCTTTTTCGCAGGCTTTTTCCAGTGGCCCGGATGATCTGACGATGTATGAACTTTTGAATTTTATATTGCTGTTCTTGAAAATATACTGGCGAATGGCATAACCCACACCGGATATTTTTCCACGGCGGGTATAGAGATGTATTTTTGCATTTCGTCCGCCAAGCTGTTTCCAGTTAGTGATCTTGCCCGTGTAGACAGCCCGGATTTGCTGCATAGTCAAATTATTCACAGGGTTGGAAGGATGAGCGATGATAGCCAACGCGTCCCAGGCCACCGGATACAGGATGGCATAGAGCTCGGATTTATTCGAGGAGGGCAAGCTCATGCGGCAGGTGCCGCCGATGTCCACCTTGCCAGCAACGGTATCGCGGATTCCACGGGTGGCCCCGCCACCTTCGAGAATGATCTGCACGCCGGTTTTCTTTGTGTAGGCGGCCGCCAGTT
>DRJN01000377.1 GCA_011052165.1 Gammaproteobacteria bacterium | reverse complement strand
GATTAATATGATTAATTTCACCGTTCGTGGTGAGCTTGTCGAACCATGAGCGTGAAAACACTATGCATAGAGTGCTTGATCTAGTTGTTCTTCGACAGGCTCAGGACGAACGGTACATCCTTAAAATCCACTGGTATTTGGAACGTTTATTTAGATACTTATGACAAAATCAATCTTGGTAATAGCATCGTTATTTCCTTCACTGCTATGGGCGCACCATACCCGCGATCATATGATGTTAAGTGAAGAGGCCGGAAAAGTTATCCCCAACACACAACAGGGGGTTGAAGGTGGGGGACTCTGGTTTCTATGGGCAGGGGTCTTTCTGTTTATGTTATTGGGTTTTGTTCGTTGGTGGAAGAGTCGATCATGAAAACAAAAAAAGTGCGCTATATCTGGATTCCGATTATCGTTATCCTGATTGCAGTGCCAGCCGGTTTTTATTATGTCAACTGGAGCGAGAGTGGCGCGGGTGCGGGTTTGTATTCGCGTGACTGGTCGCCCGCCGCCATTTTTGCCTATTGGGATCCTGATGATTTTTATAAGTCGGTAAAAACGATGACCGGTGTCTACAAGGGCAAGCAATGTGTTTCCTGTCATGAAGCGATAACGCCGGGTATTGTTAAGGACTGGCGCAAGAGTCGTCATTCAAAGGCAAAGAAAGTCGTTTATTGTTCCGATTGTCACGGTCATGATCATCAGAACCTGCACTTGCCCACGCCAAAAATATGCGGTGGTTGTCATACCACCGAGCATGCTGATTTTGAGGGTGAAAAACGTTTTGGATTTCCCAGCCATGCCCTGGCGATGGATCGGGCATTGGATGCAAAACATTTTGTCGATAAGCCCAAGGCCGAGGTGACGGCCTGTCTGCAATGTCATTCGGTCGCAACCAAGTGTGACTCCTGTCATACCCGACACCTATTCAGTGTGGCGGAAGCACGTCGTCCCGAAGGCTGTATTACCTGCCACAGCGGTCCACCCCATCCGGATGATGAAACCTATTTTGGATCAAAGCACGGACAGATCTATCTGGCTGAAGGGGATAGCTGGGATTGGTCAAAGCCTTTACGAAAAGGAAATTATAAAGTGCCAACCTGTGCTTATTGCCATATGAACCGAAGTAAACATCAGGTAGCGGAGAAATCTATCTGGAAATTTGGTCTCAAGCAAGTCAACCCGCTGACTTCCGGCAATGAGGTGAAACGGGAAAAATGGGTAAAATTGTGCAGCGACTGTCATAAGCCTGACTGGGCAAGACAGCAGTTGACTAAAATGGATACAGAAAGGAAGCATGCCTGGAAAAAACTCTATGCAGCCGAGAGTGTGTTAAAAGATCTTCGCAGGAAAGGGCAATTATTTCCATCTGCGAAACAACGCCCGCCCTATCCAACTGACTCGGAAGATGCTTTCTTTCAAATAGAAAGGATAGGTTTCTTTGAGGGGCAGGCATCGGCTTTTTATAATATTTCTCCGATTGAACGGGATTATTTCAATATGTGGTACTTCGATAACCTGGGCGCCTATAAGGGCGCCGCGCACGGTGATGCAGTGTTTGTTCGTAAGGGGCATGCGGCGATGGATAGCGATCTGGAAAATATCCGCCGTAACGCCAATGTGTTGCGAACCTTGAGCGAGGCGGAGAAGAAAGTCGGGATTAAGCCCAAAGCCGATGCTTTCTGGAAACACGGTGAGTATACGGATTACAACCGGGAGCATAACTAATGCTTGGGTCAGTCACGAAGGGGGAGAGGCGAGGGACGAGGAACTTACGCATTGTTTTTGGATGGCTACTATTTTTTGTCACCAGCAGTGTGGCTGTTGCGGGTATGCCCCCAGCGGGTTCTTTCGATAATGCTGCCTGTATAAGCTGCCATGAGCAGCAGGATAGTGCATTGGTCAAGGCATGGCAGATCAGCGCACATGCTAAAGATAAGCCGGTAGCGAATTGTATTTCCTGTCATGGTAACTCGCATAATAGGGCAGCATCAAAGGCGCGACGGGATAAAACCTGTATTAATTGTCATGGCGGCTATAAAAGCCCGGTGGTTCATAGTTATGCCTATTCCAAACATGGATTGATATTAAGGATTGAAAAGAACAAATGGGACTGGACACAGCCACTGGCGCATGCCAATTATCGCACACCCGGCTGTGCTTACTGCCATATGCACGCCGGTGGACATAATGTTTCTGCAATGATACGTGATCCAGATCTGCTAAAGGAAAACGGGAAGCAAATAAAATCTATAAAGGATGCCACGCGCCAGGTTTGTCAAGACTGTCATGCGCCACGCTATATTAGCCGTCTGTTTGATAATGGTGAAAAAATGCTGGAGATTGCCCGAATGAAAGTCAGGGAGGCGAGAGACTTGCTGCTACAGGCGAAGAAGCAGTATACCGCCAAGGAACTTGAGCCTGCTGAAAAACGCTACCAGGAAATGCAGTCCGTGTATCTTAAAAATGTTTACCTGGGAATTGCGCATCAGTCGCCGGATTATCAGTGGTGGTATGGCCAACCAGCCCTGGATGGAGATCTTCTACGGATCAAGGGTGCTATCAATGAGTTGGGGCGAATAAAAAATGTGAATTTATCGCAGCAAGCGCAGTGTGCGCGGTAGGAGAAACAGTGGATATCGATGCTTATGAAGCCTGGTATCACAGCCCGAGGGGGGGCTGGATCGGGGAGACGGAATTTGCCCTGTTAATGCGACTGCTATCGGCTCGCTTAAATACTGGGGGTAGTCACAGCCTGCTTGATGTAGGCTGTGGCAGCGGTTATTTTACTCGCCGCTTTGCGGCATCAGGCCTGCAGACAACCGGACTCGATCCGGATGCAACAGCGGTTAGTTATGCTCTGAAACGGGATACACAAACGGTTTATTTGCAGGGCATAGCGGAGTCGCTACCCTTTGAGAATGACAGCTTTGACTATTGCACGGCTGTTACCAGCCTGTGTTTTATTGCGGAACCGGCGAAGGCATTGCTGGAAATGTGGCGGCTGGCGAACAGGGCCGTGCTGCTGGGTTTACTGAATCGTCACAGTCTGCTCTACCGGCAAAAACAGGGGCGGGGCGCCTATCAAGGTGCGCGTTGGGATACTCTGGCGGATGTCAAAAAATGGATTGAACTGCTTTCCCCCCAGCCGCTTGTGCTGAAATCGGCGACAGCGGTATTTCTGCCGGGAGCCGGGGTAGGTGCACAAATACTGGAACGCTTATTACCCGCATCTCTTCCCTGGGGCAGTTTCCTTGCTGTCTATATCGAAAAAAATTCTATTTCTCAGAATTCTGACGTAATCTCAAACTAATTCCGTATTAACTTAGATAGCATGCTTGAGCTGATGTTTGGAGCGCATGGTGTAAGGCTTGAGTTCTCTTGGGAGGTCCACGAACTCGCTCAGAAAGATGATCACTTTGGCATCGGGACTGGTGGCGATATCCTTGAGCTGGGCGATAATTTTGGGATCATCCAGTGCATAGTTAAAGTCGCGCAGGATATAGATGCCGAAATGGCGGGTGTTCTCAATGTGATCGAGTTGCTCCTTGGCGGTTTTGCTGCGGGGAATAGTAATATGCGCGGCACCCAGACGGTGCATGCCCTCATTGGGCTGACTCATGTAAAAAGCTTTGTTGCTGAAGCGGCTTAACTGGGTGAACAGATCAACGACCCGATCCGTATCGTAGGTTTCCATAGTGAGCAGGCGGTATCTGGATTCGAGCATTTTTTCCAGTTGTCCGAGGTAGTCCATATAGGAGGCAGCCTGAAGTTCAATAATAGATGATCTGTATTATAGCGCCTTTTAGCTGTGGTTCCGGGGATTCCCTGTGACCCAGTTCAAAAAAGCCTGGATTAGAATTCTGGTTCACGCGCTTTTGACCAATGACTGGAAACTGATAACCTGATTGCGTCCCGCTTCTTTTGCGTGATAAAGCGCCTTGTCAGCTTTATTAAACAGGGACTCTACCGTGTCCTTGGCGGTCAGGCTGGCGGTTCCCAGGCTGGCGGTCAGAGGTACCTCACCGGGGGGGGTGCCATGGTTGCTGTTGTGAGTGAAGCTAAAGCTTTCAATGGCCTTACGGATGCGGTTGGCGACCGCACGGGCGCTGCGTCCATCGGTACCCGTTAGCAGCACGACAAATTCCTCGCCACCATAGCGGAAAACGATGTCGCTGGCGCGTAGATTATCATCTATGCATTTCGCGAAGGCCCTGAGGATTTGATCCCCGGCGCTGTGACCAAACTGGTCATTGATTTTCTTGAAGTGATCGATATCGGCCATGATGAGAGACAGGGGGGTTTTGTTGCGGTGCGCCAGATCGACTTCACGCGCCAGATTCTGATCCAGTGAAGCGCGATTCTTGATACCGGTAAGGGGATCAAACTGGGCGGCGGTGACTGCTTGCTGATACCGGATGGCATTGCGCAAAGGGTATATCAACTGGCGCAACAGATTTTCCAGTTGTTCCATCTCTTGCTGGGCAAAGCGGTGACGGCGGCTGAATTCCAGCTCACCCAGAAATTCACCGGCAAGTTTCAGCCGGTAGGAACAGGTGTGCCGCTTTTTCTGACCAAACTTGTGTTCGGTCAATAGAGGTGAGTATTCGAAATGTACGCTATCGAATTCTATTTTTTCCTGCAAGGCATCGATAAAGAAGCCAAGAATGGTTTCGATTTCAAGTGAAGTCTGCAGCAACCCCGCCAGTTTCAGCGTATGCTGTAGCTCTGCTGGCGCGATGCCCAGCTGATCTGCGCTAGTAACATGAGCCGCTACCTGCTGCTCTTGTTTGTTAGGATATGTATAGACGGCCATAGCCACGAACCCTTTATTGATAATTGCCAGATAATATGCGATTTGCGTGCCAAGTCGACACAAATAAAAATTATAATAGAAACAATGCGATAGAATAGACAATGTTTGCGCTTCGCCTAAATGTCAAAAATATGGCGTGTTAGGCAACTTGATTTGCAGTCATTTCGTCTGGAGTTCATCATAAAATCATGGGGGCAGGTACGCCGCTGATTGATGTTCAGGGCAAAACACCCCACATGACAATCCGATCGCGCCCAACGCCTATTCATCACGGCGACCAGGAGAGATATTAATCGTTGCATAAGTATTTGCACCATAGCCCCCTCTCCCTCTGGGAGAGGGTGGGGGTGAGGGGATAAAATATATGCAAATACTGATGCAACGATTAATACAAGCTTGGCGCCGCGCAGAAGCACTACAGACACTTCCTTTGGTCGTCCCACACCCCTGATTAATTATTGGACTGAGAATATCTCGCCAGTATATTGCCTGCTGTCCGGCCCCATTAAATACAGATAGGCGGGCATGATCTCTTCAGGTTCGGGCAGCAGACTGGCATCTTCGCCCGGGTAGGCCTGGCGTCGGAGGCGGGTGCGAACCGCGCCGGGATCGATGCTGTTGGCGCGGATGTTGGTGTTGTTTTCCACTTCATCGGCCAATATCTGCATGAGGTTGTCGCAGGCGGCCTTGCTCACGCCATAGGCGCCCCAGTAGGCGCGGCCATGATGGGCAACGCGTGACGAGGTGAACATGACCGAGGCGTCAGCGGATTTTCTCAGTAGCGGCAGACAGGCGTGGGTGAGCAGAAACGGGGCGTTCAGATTGATCTGCATGAGTCGCGCCCACAATTTCAAATCATACTGTTCCAGCGGCATGAGCGTGTCCAGCCGGGCGGCATTGTGCAGCAGGCCGTCGAGAGCGGAAAACTCCTGGTCAATAGTATTGGCCAGATCATAATAATCGCTGCTTTGGGCGCCTTCGAGATCCATCGGATAGATGGCCGGCTGGGGATGACCCGCCTCGACGATCTGATCATAGACCTTTTCCAGTTTTTTTACCGAACGTCCAAGCAGGATAACCGTTGCGCCGAAGGCCGCATAGCTGCGTGCCGCCGCTGCGCCAATGCCGTCACTGGCGCCGGTAATCAGGATGGTTCTGCCTTTGAGCAGGTCGTGGTCGGGTTGGTAATTTTCTGGGATCTGTTTCAGCATGGATGGCTCGGTTGGATCTGGGTTAGGGTGAACGGTGGGTTTCGTGGTTAAGAAGCACGGATCATATTCTCCGTTTGTGGTGAGCTTGTCGAACTATGGATGGAGAATATTTTAAATATCATAATGTTACATATTACACCCTTCGACAGGCTCAGGGCGAACGGAATTAATCGCGATAGATCTAATTCCCCGCCGCTTGCGGCAGAGTAGTTTTCTTAACGGGTTTCATCATCAATCAAAGCCGCGCATTGTACACCACTTCGCACCGCGCCTTCGAGTGTTGCCGGATACCCGTTGTTCGTATAGTCCCCCGCCAGCCACAACCCCTTTACCGAGGTGCGGTTTTCGGGCCGCAGACGGTTGATATTGACACTGCTTGAAAAGGTGGCGCGTTTCTCGCGAATAACAAACTGTGCCCTGGCTGCGGGCCAGTGGGGAAACAGCCGGGCGAGTTCGGCGGCGACTCGCTTGCCCAGATGATCTTTTGGCTCATCCATGTGCGGGCCTCGGGCACTGATGACAACGGAAATCATGCCGGGCTGGCCGCAGTGGCGGCGATCAAATATCCATTGTGCACAGCCATCGATGAGACCCTGCATAGGCTGGGTCAAGTGCACTTCGGGGGGGTATTGCAGATAAATCGTTGTCACCGGCTGAAAATGAAATTGCGCAAGCTTTGCATGCAGCGGGGCAAGCGCCTTCTGTTCCTGAATCAGAGCGAGGGTGGCGCGCACCGAGGTCGCCAGCAGCAGCTGCTGCGCAGGGACAAACGTGTTGTCGATATGGACACCGCGGATTTCACCGTTTTCGATGCTGAGCGCCGAGACGCGCATGCCCAGATGAACATGCCCCCCCTGTTGCTCGATGTACTGCATGGCTGGCTCAGGAAACAGCGCGCCCAGATCATGATGAGGAAACAGCAGATCGGCATCCCGCCGCTGTTTGAGAAAGGCATCGCTCAGCACCTGGATGAAAATCGTGGCCGAGGCTTCCTGAATAGGCGTGTTCATGATGGCCAGGCACAGGGGTTGCCAGAATGCCTGGATAAGCCGATCAGTCTGTCGTTGTTGTTGCAGCAGTTCGGCAAGGCTGATGTCCGTTGCCGGAAATAACTTGCCG
>DRJN01000376.1 GCA_011052165.1 Gammaproteobacteria bacterium | reverse complement strand
GATTCTGACAGAGCAGGCAGAAATTGTGCAGGAGAGTTATACACACCTGTTCTAAATCAATGATTTATGTGTCATAAAAGAGTCAAACTAATGCTTATCCCGGCGAAAACAGCCTAAGCTATTGTTTATTTTAGATAAAATAGCTGTTGCCGCTTTTTTATACGGCCCAAATATAAGTATATTCCTATACATAGCTTTATTATCCCGGTTTCATCCACAAAGTTATCCACAGGTCGCCCGTTTATGGTGCCTGTTTCTGGGTCCTTCCCGCGTGGGAGTCGACTCTTTACCACTGCAGCAGAATCCACTGGTTGTTGTACGGATTTTCCAGATCGTCAAAGCGCTGATCCACAAAGCCATCGCCATTGGTATCGATCATATAATAGGGCGGGCCGTAACTGGGTATGATCTTGATATAGCGCAGGACGCCGTTGACGCGGTATTCTTCGATAGTGCGATCCTCACGATGAATAATCTTCACTTCCGGCTCGGGGATGTCGGTGCTTTTCTGAGGTTCTTCCGGCAGAGGGGGGGGAGGCATCAGCGAATCCTGCGCTAGAGCTGCGCCAGTAAACAGGTAAACAATCAGATATGGCGTAAAAAATAATTTCATGGTGTTCCCTGGGTCGTGCGTCTGCTAATGACTAAATATTAATCGTTGCATAAGTATTTGCACCATAGCCCCCTCTCCCTATGGGAGAGGGTGGGGGTGAGGGGATAAAACACATGCGAATACTTATGCAACGATTAATACAAGTTAGGGTGAGTGAGCGGAATAGTAAACTAAAATAATCGTACTCGCTTGCAGAAAGGTAAAAATAGTCGAACGTACCCGATTGCGAAGGTTTTGCCTGGGGGCAAATCGTGCGATCCTGTTTTTTTGACACTCTAAACTTTACTTTGTTTCCTGGAATCGATGAAATCTGAATGATGCCTCACTTCCCCTCCCCACCTTTTATCATGGTTGATGGTTCGTCTTACCTGTTCCGGGCTTATCATGCCATGCCGGGGTTCACTAATTCCCGTGGTCAGCCAACAGGTACGATCTATGGTGTGATCAATATGATTCGCCGTCTGCTCAAGGACTATGAGCCGCAGCACATCGCCATTGTTTTTGACGCCAAAGGCAAGACTTTCCGTCACGATATGTACTCCGAATACAAGGCCAACCGCCCGCCCATGCCCGATGATCTGCGCCAACAGATTGCGCCTATTCACGATATTATCCGCGCCATGGGCCTGCCCCTACTCTGTATCGATGGGGTGGAAGCGGATGATGTGATCGGCACCCTGGCGGCCGAGGCGACGGCAAAGAAAATCGACACCCTGATCTCCACCGGCGATAAAGACATGGCTCAACTGGTGAACGAACATGTCAGCCTGATCAATACTATGACCGACAGCTACAGTGATGCTGAGGCGGTGAAAGGAAAGTTTGGCGTGAGGCCTGAGCAGATCATTGACTACCTCACTCTGATAGGGGATACCTCGGACAATATTCCCGGCGTGCCCAAAGTCGGCCCCAAAACCGCAGCCAAATGGCTCAACCAGTACGGCAGTCTCGATCAGCTGCTGGCGCACGCCGATGAGATTAAAGGTAAGGTGGGGGAGAGTCTGCGCAACAGCCTGGAACAGATCCCTCTGTCACGGCAACTGGTCACCATAAAATGTGACCTGCCGTTGGACGTGCCGGTGGACAGATTGCAGTGGCGTGAGCCGGATCGGGAGAAGCTACGACAGTTGTATTCCGAATATGAATTCAAAAACTGGCTGGCGGAATTGCGGGATGACAGGAGTCACGCGGGTCCCGATTCGGGGCAGGCCGAGAGGCACTATGAAACGATTTTCGCCGAGGATGCGCTGGAAGGCTGGCTGGAGAGACTGAAGGCCGCCGAAGTGTTCGCTTTTGATCTGGAAACCACCAGTCTGGACTATATGCAGGCGCAAATCGTCGGCCTGTCGTTCGCAGTGAAAAGCGGCGAAGCCGCCTACGTGCCGCTGGCGCATCGCTATGAGGGTGCGCCCGGACAGCTGGATCGGGATACGGTACTGGCGCTGTTCAAACCCCTGCTGGAAGACAGGCAGCCACGCAAGCTGGGACAAAACCTGAAATATGACATGAATGTGCTGGCGAATTATGGCATTGAGTTGCAAGGCATCGCCTATGACACCATGCTCGAATCCTATGTACTGGACAGTACCGCCAGCCGTCATGATATGGATACCCTGGCGTTGAAACACCTGGGCTACCAGACCATTCATTATGAAGACATCGCGGGCAAGGGTGCCAAACAGATCCGCTTTGATCAGGTGGTGATAGACGATGCCGCACCCTATGCGGCTGAAGATGCCGACATTACTCTGCGTCTGCATGAAAAATTCTGGCCGCAGTTGCAGGGCGTACCGGCGCTGGAGCGTGTGTTTCGTGAGATTGAAATGCCGCTGCTACCCGTGCTTTCGCGCATGGAGCGTACCGGCGTGCGTCTGGATTGCGAGATGCTTGAACAGCAGAGCAAAGAGCTGGCGGTGCGCCTGAACGAGCTGGAGCAGCAGGCCTTCGACATGGCGGGCGAGGCATTCAACCTGGGTTCGCCGAAACAGTTGCAGGTTATTTTGTTCGAAAAGCTGGGATTGCCGGTGAAGTCGAAAACACCCAAGGGTCAGCCTTCTACGGCGGAATCGGTGTTGCAGGAGCTGGCGCATGACTACCCCCTGCCAAAGCTGATTCTGGAATACCGCTCCTTAGGCAAACTCAAATCCACCTATACGGACAAGCTGCCCCTGCAGGTGGATGCGGATAGCGGCCGCGTGCATACCTCCTATCATCAGGCGGTGACGGCCACAGGCCGCTTATCGTCATCGGATCCCAATTTGCAGAACATCCCGGTGCGCACCGAGGAAGGCCGGCGCATTCGCAAGGCGTTTATTCCCGCAGCAGGTTATCGCATGCTGGCGGCGGATTACTCGCAAATCGAGCTGCGTATCATGGCGCATCTTTCGGGTGACACGAGCTTGCTCAATGCCTTTGCAGCGGGTGAGGACATACACCGGGCCACGGCGGCGGAGGTTTTCGGGCTAGCGCCAGAATCTGTGAGTAAAGATCAACGTCGCTCGGCCAAGGCGATTAACTTCGGACTGATCTACGGCATGTCGGCCTTTGGCCTGGCGCGGCAGTTGGAAATTTCACGGGCTGACGCGCAGGATTACATGGATCGCTATTTTGCCCGCTATCCCGG
>DRJN01000375.1 GCA_011052165.1 Gammaproteobacteria bacterium | reverse complement strand
TAAGATTAGAACACAATTCCCCGGAGATTTCACCCTCTTTTTTTACTATTTCTTCCCTGCGATCAGTCGCTTAACTGTTTATGGACGGACACTAAATAGAATCAAGCGCTTATGGAGAACTCGGCACTCTTGAGTACTTTTCGCTTCGATAACAAAAGCCCTTTTCATAATACCCTTCAATCAGCCGATACTCCTTAGAATTAATAATCTAGCTAAAGTACTCCTAATTAATTCCTTTTCACTTTCTCTCAGAACATTAAAATGATAATATAAACTTATTAAAGTTATTTCGATAACAACAGAAAGAACTAATATATCAAACCATGATGAAACCAAGTGATGGAATGGTAATAACATCAAGCCAAGCCCCCCTCCTAGGAACAAAGGCCGCATGTATGCAGTCATTAATAACGAGGCAACTCCCACCTCTAAATACTTTTTAAGAAATAGAGTGAAGTAGGCCACATCCACCACACAAGTGATAAGCACGGCCCATGCAGCACCTTCATAATTAAACATTGGAATCAACAAAATACAAAGAACTGAAAGAACAACAACTCTTATAATCGTATACATCGTAAATCGATCAACACGCCCTATTCCTATCATTACGCAATTAGTTAGCGATGTTAAAAGAACTTGAAAGAATGCTGCTAGTGCTAACAAGTAAAAAGTCGTTAAAACTTTCTCTCCAGTCTCGCGCCCAATCCATAAGAATAAAAATGTCTTACCTAATAGAAAAAGTGGAACAAAAACCATACAGGAAACAGCCGCAAGAAATCTGGATGAATTTATAAACAATTCCCGCAAGCGACCATATTGCCCTGTAGCATACAGTTCACTTGAGGCGGGAAAAATAAAACTCAACATATAACTAAGTGCATAATTGATCGCATTAGTCAACATATAAGGAAGCGAATACAATCCAACACTTGCTGTACTGACCAAAATGCCTAAAAGCGTTTTATCAATAGAGCCAGCTAGACCACTCACACCCCGATGTATAATTCCATACACTAAATAACTTCTAATCCTAATAATTGAAGCCTTATCAAAATGAAGTGTTATCTTATATTCTGGAATGAAAATACGGTAAATAACGAAATATACAAATGAAGCAATAAACAAGAATAACACTTTGCTGAACACATAACCTACAACACCGAATCCTGCATAAACTAAATACAGTCCTATCCCTACACCCAACATACTGGATAAAGCAGAAATTGCATATGCAACTTCATAACGTTGCAAACCCATTGCAACAGACCGCCCCCAACCCATCAGCAAAGTTGCAAAGAAACCTACCGCAGCCAATTGAAAAACTAATTTTGCTTCATTGATTAAATGATTGGGAATTGAAAATAAATGTTCTGCTAAGTAACCTGAAATGCCAAATGCAACAAACATTCCAAAAATTCCCAGTACAAGATATAAAACTAGCGTAGTGCTGAGCAAATCACTTGCGGATTTCATGTCGCCCTTAGCACGATCCTCAGCCAAATATTTAATTAACGGCAAGCCAATTCCCATGTCCATTATTGCCAGATAACCAATAACCACATTCACCAGCACCTGAATACCAAAGGCGTCATTTCCTAACGAATGCAACAGAAAGGGCGTAGCTATAAGATTAACGAGCAGCGGTACCACATAGCCTAAAAGACTTGCTATCACATTAATCGCATTTCTGTTTTTCTCATTACTCAACTAATTTACACTCAACAGTAATTTAATAAACTTGGCCACTCACCTCGAAAACTGGTCAGCGGAAAACCGGGGAACCCGGCCTGGGACCAAAGAATGGCTTGATGCCATTCATCCGAAGAAACCTCTACAAATGCCCTTGAGTCAAGCCTGACTCCGATAGCACCCCGATGCATTTCCTCCCTAGAGCGTAGAAGAATTCAGTCACAAAATACCTGTGATAGTTTTCTAAACACCATATATACCCAGAAGTTTCTCAGACTCCTGCAATACACCTTCAAGCGAAGTCAACTTAGGCTGATATCCAAAATCAGCGGCACGAGTGTTCAACGAGTAGTAATGGGGTTTCTCACCCGTCGCATTAACACAGGCAGTCGCTTTGGAAATCTCATATCGCAACCCAAACTTCTCTTGCATGGTTTCCAATAGACTCGACTTATCAATCGGTGCTCGACTATAACAATCGACCACCGTATTGATAGCAGGGGCAGAAAGAAGTGCACCGACCAATCTATAAAAATCGGAAGGGTGCAAGAAATCACGCACAATGTAGCCGGGTGAAGTTTTCAGCACTGCCTTATCACGAATAGCGCGTAGAATATCGGTAATCAGAAAGCACACGGAAATATCTTGGGTGTGACTGAAATAATTGAAAACCCGGATATCAATGATAGACCACTCCTGGTGCGAGCGATGCCTGCATTCAGCATGCAGTTTCGCGACTCCATACCAGTCCTGTGGTGTCAAATGATTGATGGGTACAGTGGCTGGAGTATCCCATTGGGCGGGTTCATGGAAATTGGACCCATAAGCCGCACCACTACTTAGGAACAAGTAACGGCAATCGGAGTGTGTTCGCAGATACTTCAGTACCATCTCGTCAAAGCGTAAAGTAACATCGATAATTGAGCTTCCCATCGCAACTGCCTGCGCAGGATTACCCACCCCAACAAAATTGATTACGGCATTAAAATCATGCTTTGTGAACTCAGAAAAACTATCTGTGGGATAGCGACTGGACAAGCCTTCGGATGCTAACCAGAGGCTCACAGCATCCGGGCGCCGTGCAAAAAGGTGAAGGTGTTTATTCGGTTCAGCAGAACACGAGACGATCATATCTCGGGCGATTTGGCTTGTCGCCCCTAAGATAGCAATCTTCATCATACTAAGGCGTCGCGCAAAAATAACATAACTAAGTTTTCTTTCGTGTCGGAAGGACCACATAGTTCCAGTCGCCATGGAAACTGTCGCGCTTGAGATTGAGCGAGGCCAGTTCCGCATCGCTGACCTTGATGCCGGTCGGGTACTTACCTCGGTCCAGTTCGGCGCGAAGCTTCAAGCCGGCTCGTGTCGTTGTGTTGGCAATCAGATTGACAATGACTTCGTGACTCCAACGGCCGACCCCGCCAGTTCTGGGTGATGTGAGAGAACATCCTATGCTCAATCTTATTCCATTTACTGGTTCCCGGTGGGAAGTGGCACACATGGATGGGCAGCCCTAGGCGTAGCGACAAGGTCTGCAATGTGACCTTCCATAAACGACACCGGCTGCCATTGCTTCCGCCGCCATCGGCTGTGATCAACAACTCTTTGGCACGGGGATAGCGTTTGACACCCATCTTGCGCCACCACCGACCGATGGCCTGCACCGCGAACTGAGCCGTATCGTGATCGATGCCAACGCTCGCCCAGCCTCCGTTGCGACTCATGTCGAACACGCCGTAGGGGATGACCTTGCCCAGCTCACGGTCCGGGAAGTCGTGAACGTCCACACGCTCGGGCGCGCCTTTGCGCTGCCATTCGCGCCCGTTGTTCTTGTACGGGCCGACAAGCTCCTTCTTCTTCGTATCCACCGAAATCACTGGCTGCCCGCGTCGCTGGAATCGCTTCACCTTCGCGTTGATGTACTCGAACTGCGCATTGCGGTCCGGGTACGCCGTTCCCTCTAGGGTCTTGCGGTTGCCCTGCAAACTGTAGCCGGCATCATTCAATAGCTGCGCAACGGCTCTTGCACTGATCGGGTGCCCCTGTCGCGACAACTCCTGCGCAAGATGCCTTGTGCTTTTGCAGGCCCAGCGCAAAGGCGACTGCGGATCCCCGCGCGTCAATGGGGCTACCAGACGATCCAACTCTTCGCTCAACTCAGGGTCCGTCTCGGTCAGACGCTTGCGACCACCGCCCTCCTTGCGCAACCGCAACGTGACTTCAGCATCAGGATCGACCTCTCTGGCCGTCAACTCGCCCAATCCCTTGCGTATCGTGTTCGGCGACATCCCGGTGGCGGCGCTCACCGCACTCACGCCACCCCAACCGTAAGCTCGCGCTTCGCTCGCCGCCCAATATCGGCGCGCCTGTTCATTCAACACCGATGCAAGCAATCGGTACTTCGACTCGATTCGTTCTATCGCGGCGGTAATCTGCATACCGCTTTAAAACACATTCCTAATACTTTATCAAGTTATTTCTGCGCTACGCCTAACCGTTTATTTTTGGGAACTGTTCATCAAGCTTCGATCCAAATGCCAATTGTACATGTCGACGGGTTTTCATCACCCTGTCTACGATCGCACCCGCATCCATTCCGTAGTGGTTTCGCAGATAGGCTTGGTCACCAACAATCGATGAATATTTATCTCTCATGCCAAATCTATAAAAAAAATGCGGTGTGATCCCCGCATCAAGATAAGCCTCTGCAATTGCGCTTCCAAACCCTCCCGAAAGATTCCCTTCTTCTATGCTCATAACAATATCGAAATTCTTGGCCACTGCTATTATCGCTCCACAATCCAATGGCTTAACTGTATGCATACTGATTATTTTACAAGAAATCCCGTGAATCAATAATTCATCTGCGGCCTTGAATGATTCGGCCAAGATACCTCCAGTTGATACCAGTGCAACATCTTTCCCATCGCGAAGCACTCTCGCTTTACCAATTTCAAAATCATTATTTATTGATCCAGGATCTTTGATTCCATTTTTTTCAATTCGTAGATATCCAA
This sequence comes from Gammaproteobacteria bacterium, assembly GCA_011052165.1. Taxonomy (GTDB): domain Bacteria; phylum Pseudomonadota; class Gammaproteobacteria; order UBA6429; family Thiohalophilaceae; genus JAADGZ01. The sequence goes on along the minus strand of DRJN01000375.1, from coordinate 5,657 downwards.
CGCCTGGAAGCTCAGCTAATGCTAATGTCGCCTGTCTTGTTTCCCAATCAGTCCCGGGGGCTACAACTGTTACTTTCGGAAGTGCACGCATGATCGCAATATCCTCGGTCGCATGATGTGACATACCAAGCATCCCATAGGTAAAACCACCACCAGAAGCGACAATATTGACATTCAATTCATGATAGCAAGCATCATTACGAATCTGCTCTAAACAGCGCAATGTTGGAAAATTTCCAATCGAATATACAAATACTTTGTAACCGGACATAGCAAGACCTGAAGCGATGCCAATCAGGTTCTGCTCAGCAATTCCTACATTAATAAACTGTTCCGGGAATCTCTTTTCGAAATCATCAAAACAACCAAATCCCAAATCGGCCGTCAGCAGAACTACAGACGAATCTGCAGCAGCTAATTCCGTCAGGCTCCTCACAAATGCGTTACGCATCACCAGAAATTTCCAACTCTCTTATTGCCTGTTGAAACAAGTCTCCAGTAGGGGTTCTGTAATGCCAATCAACTTGATTCTCCATAAATGAAACCCCTTTCCCTTTAGTTGTTGCAGCTATCACACACATTGGATTTGAACCCCTTTGAGATAAAACGGAAGACAGTTCCGCATGATCATGACCATCAACAGGAATTGATCTCCAGCCAAATACTCGCCACTTTTCCTTCAATGGCTCCATATTCAATGTCTGTTCAGTTGAATGAATACTTTGTAAATGATTTCTATCAACTATCACAATCAAATTGTTTAAATGATGGTGCGCTGCAAACATCACAGCCTCCCAGACCGAACCCTCGTTACATTCCCCATCCCCAAGTAGCACATAAATTCTATATTCCTTCTTGCGCATTTTGGCAGCTAAAGCCAGGCCCACACCTACGGAAAGACCGTGCCCTAAAGAACCAGTGGACAGTTCCACTCCAGGCACACCTTTGCTGGATACATGCCCACTCAAAACCGAGCCGTTTTGGCAATGCTGCTTTAGCCACTCTATAGGAAAAAATCCGCATTCGGCGAGCACAGCGTAAACCCCCGCCCCTGCGTGCCCCTTACTTAAAATAACGCGATCCCTGTCAGGCAGCTCAGGATTTGATGGATCGAAATTCAAAATATTCCCATATAGAACAGCTAGAATATCTGCCATCGAAAGCACAGATCCAATATGAGAGCTCCCTCCCCAATTGACCATTTTAACGGAGTGAATTCTGATTTTTCTCGCTAGATCTCGGGTGTCCATACATCTCCGTGTTTGTGTTCTCATGACAGAAAGGATTTGATACATTCACTAGTATAATCCAATATTTCCCCATTTAAGCCAGGATACGTGCCTACCCAAAATGTTTGATTCATAATGCGATCCGTATTATTCAATTCACCTTCAATACGATAATTGATACCTTCAAAATACGGCTGGCGAATCAAGTTTCCTGCAAAAAGCAATCGCGTGCCGATCTTTTTATCGCTCATGTAACGCAACAGATCCACGCGACAAAATGGTGCATCTTCACGAATCGTAATAGGGAAACCGAACCAAGCCGGGTCACTGTTGGGCGTCGCTTCAGGAAGAATAAAAAACTCTTCCAAAGAAGACAATGCTCCTTTTATATGGATGAAATTCTTCTTTCTTGCTTCGATAAAACCTTCCAGCCTATCCATCTGCGCTAACCCCACCGCTGCCTGGATATCGGAAATCTTCAGGTTATAGCCTAGATGGGAATAGGTATACTTGTGATCATACCCCTTCGGTAAACTGCCCAGTTGCCAGTCAAACCGCTTCTTACAGGTGTTGTCCTTTCCGGGGTCACAGTAGCAATCCCGCCCCCAGTCGCGGAAAGATTCCAGAATCACCTTCAAGCGGCTGTCTTTGGTGAACACCGCACCGCCTTCGCCCATCGTAATATGGTGGGCGGGATAAAAGCTTAATGTGCCGATGTGACCAAAGGTGCCTACATGACGAGAACCGGGGACCGAGGACTGAGAGGTCTTTCGGGTGGCCTTGGCGGGAAGCAGTGACGGGTCCTGGAGTGCATAGGTCGATCCCAACGCATCACAGCAATCCTCAATCAGCCACAAATCATGTTTCTTTACGACGGCCAATACAGCATCAAGATTGAATGGATTGCCCAAGGTGTGGGCAATCATGATGGCCCGCGTCTTTTCCGTTACTGCAGCCTCAATTTTTTCCGGGTCGATATTGTAGGTCGGGATATCCACATCAACGAATACCGGTATAAGTCCATTCTGAATGATTGGGTTGACCGTGGTGGGGAAACCGGCAGCCACCGTGATAACCTCATCTCCGGGCTTCAGAGCTCTCTTTCCCAGCTTTGGCGATGTCAGGGCAGAAACGGCCAAAAGATTGGCGGACGATCCCGAATTCGTCGTCAAAGCATACCGAATGCCGAGAAATTCAGCCAGCCGTTTCTCAAAAGCATCGTTGAACCGCCCAGTCGTGAGCCAGGCATCGAGGCTGGCATCGACCATGTTCTGAATTTCCGGCACGCCAATGACTTTTCCGGAAACCGGTACATGGGATTTGCCTGGAATAAACTTTTTTGGAGATCTCACCCCTTTATCAAAATTTTCCACCTGAAATGCCAGAACCTTGCGCAACAGTGCATCCAACGATTCCCGACCAATCCTGCCCACCTTCGCAGCAAAAAAGCGCGGAGAGAAAACCATCTGTTTGCTGACTGAAAACAATATAGGGCAGACCAGCTTTCCATCCAGCAAATCCGAAGAGGATATGACTTGTTGATACGCGTTGCACCCTTGATCCAACTTTGATGTACCCGGGACCCCCATGACATCACCTTCATGGTTTGGGGTTGATGTGATGACCACAGGACGGGGCTTAGCTCCCTTGCTATCAACGAATGGAACCTTATAAATCCAAACTTCACCTATCTGAGTGTCAACTGGCATGCAGATAGGCCTCCCAGATTTTATCTTCTCCGGCGTCATCTTCGATCACCGCGGAATACGCTGACGCAAGAAACACCTCATCCTCTGACAAATCATCAACAACCTTGCTTAGAGTTAATTTGTCATCGTCACAGGGGAGTAAAATAAGCTCAACGAAATCTCCAAAATCGGAGGGGATCTCAATGGATAGAGTTCGACTCTTACCCAGGTTTATTATTTTTCTAATTGCATTTCCCATCTCACACCCCACCCTTCACAAACTGTTGTCCAAGGAAAAACCAGATTCGTATTTTAGCCGATAATCCCCGATAGGCTGCACCCACATGGCGCGTGTCAAATACAGCCTTTTGCATTAGGATTTCGACCCCTTGCCAGCCCAATCCAGACCGGTATTTACTGCCTTTCCATAGTAGCTTCTAATCTGACCAAGCGTAAACGATTTCATGTCAGATCCCTTGTCTTGATAAAGCCGATACCATATCACCGTATCTGCAACACTTTCAGGAACTGAACAGACAGGTGACCATGACAACAGAGTGTTCGCTTTCGTTACATCCAGCTTCAAAAACTTGGCTTCGTGAAAAACATGTATCGTGGTATTCTGAGCTTGCCAGGAACCATTTCCCCAAGCGTTCACGATGAGTTCAACAATTTGTCTGACATTCATATCGCAGGTGCCCATTGGACCAAAGTTCCAACCTTCCTCATAGCATCCCGGCTCTTGATATTGTTTTGCAGCCAGCCACAAATAACCCGATAGTGGCTCTAATACATGTTGCCATGGGCGAATCGCATGCTGATTGCGCACTTGAATAGGCTCACCGCGAGATAATGCGCGAATGCAATCCGGTATAATTCGATTCTCCGCCCAGTCGCCACCGCCAATCACATTACCTGCGCGCACGGAAGAGAGGCTTACGCCATGTTCACTGATCTTATCAGGATGGAAAAATGACTGCCGATAGGATGATACCACCAACTCCGCACAACCCTTGCTGTTGCTGTAGGGGTCGTAGCCGCCCATCGGATCATTCTCCCGATAAGCATAGACACATTCGCGATTCTCGTAACATTTATCAGATGTAATTACCTGACAAACACGCACCGAATCCACATGTCGCACTGCCTCCAGCAGATGCACCGTTCCCATGACATTGGTGGCGTAGGTTGCGAGCGGCTCCTCATAGGAGAGACGCACCAAAGGTTGAGCTGCCAGATGAAACACGATATCCGGCTTCACTTCACTTAGATAGGACTGCAGATGCGAACAATCGCGAACATCGCCAATTTCATGCCTTGCCAGGGCTGACGGCACATGGGCCTCCTCGAACAAGTTGGGACTTGTTGGCGGTTCGAGTGCGTAGCCATACACATTCGCCCCCAACTCGGCCAGCCACAAAGTTAGCCAACTCCCCTTAAAACCGGTATGCCCAGTAACCAGCACGCGCCTGCCCTGGTACACCCCACCAAACATGTTTTTCACTCTGCCCATACCTTCCACGGTGCTTTGGCTGCTTGCCAAAGTTCCTCCAAATATATTTTATCGCGCAGGGTATCCATAGGCTGCCAGAATCCACAATGATGGAATGCAGCCAACTGGCCATCTGCCGTAAGATCCTTCAATGGTGCCTGTTCAAACATGCTCGAATCCCCATCAATATATCTAATGACCTGTGGAGAGAGCACAAAATAACCGCCGTTGATCCATGCACCATCACCCTGAGGTTTTTCATCGAAAGATTTTGTTTTACAATCTTCGATGTGAAGAATGCCGAAACGCCCTGGTGGCTGTACTGCGGTTAATGTTGCGAGGCACCCCTGCTGCTTGTGAAAATCAATCAGTTTCCCAATGTTCACATCAGATACGCCATCACCGTAGGTAAAGCAAAAATCCTCATCATCCAGATACTGCACCACGCGCTTTAAGCGACCACCGGTCATGGTCTCTTCACCGGTATCGACCACGGTAACTTTCCAAGGCTCGGCCTTATTCCGATGCACCTGCATGGAGTTGCGTTGCATATCAAAGGTAACATCGGACATATGCAAGAAATAATTGGCAAAATATTCTTTGATTACATAGCCTTTATAGCCACAGCAAATGATAAAATCATTAACGCCATAGTGGCTGTAAGTCTTCATAATATGCCAAAGAATCGGCTTGCTGCCAATTTCAATCATCGGCTTGGGCCTCAGGTAGGACTCTTCACTGATCCGTGTTCCCAAGCCACCAGCTAAAATCACTGCTTTCATTTTATTTCATTTTCTCCATGTGATATCCGGGGAAACTTCGAGGTCAGTAGGAGAAAGACATGCTTTTGTGTAGGCCAGTGACTTCTGATGCATCCGCCGTTTCGGCACTCGTGCCGGCAATGCGCGTGAGCCAGAACCGCCTTGCCATCTTTACCTTTCGCGACTCGGCGCGCAAAAACTCGGCAAACGGGCACCCGGGCACGCTACCGCCCTCCGGGTGAAAGACACTCATCCGAATGGGCCACAAGCAAAATGAAGAACCGATTGTTTTTCTTATAGTTGTCGCGGCGCGGCAGTCCTGCGTCGTTCACGCTTTTAAGCCATCTCCAGCAGCAGCTCCGCCTTGACCTGTCGCTGCACCATCTCGATCCGCACTATAGCGTGCTCCTCTCCCTTCCTGCACACGAAAATGTCCTCAATGCCGGAAACTGTCCATCCCCGACCACGACGCACGCGCCCGGAATGC